>NZ_JALMFA010000014.1:0-214955 GCF_023242545.1 Pseudomonas sp. MWU13-2517
CCTCGCCACACATACAGCGTTCACCCTTTACAACAGCTCCTTCACAACATGCTTTTCGCCATGGCGATGAACTTATTCTGGGCGGCGGACGGTCGCGAAATCCTCACGCAGAGTTAAACAATTCGTGATAACTACAAACGTGCAAAACCCGCACAATGCACGAACTGACAGTGAAGATTTCTCCTAGGGTTTTTCTACATGGAACAGCCAAAACGTGTGCTGGTGGTCGAGGACGATGCGCATATCGCCGACTTGATCTGCCTGCACCTGCGCGACGAGCACTTCGACGTCGTCCACAGCGCCGACGGTAACCAGGGGCTGCGCCTGCTGGAGCAAGGCGGCTGGGACGCGCTGATCCTGGACCTGATGCTGCCCGGCGTCGACGGCCTGGAAATCTGCCGCCACGCCCGCGCCATGGCACGCTATACGCCGATCATCATCACCAGCGCGCGGTCCAGCGAAATGCACCGCATCCTCGGCCTGGAGCTGGGGGCGGACGATTACCTGGCCAAGCCGTTTTCGATGCCGGAACTGGTGGCGCGCCTCAAGGCCCTGCTGCGCCGTGTCGATGCCATGGCACGCAACTTGAAGATGGAGGCCGGCAGCCTCGACCTCGGCCAGTTGTTCATCAACCCGCTGACCCGCGACGCCACCTTGAGCGGCCAACGCCTGGAGCTCACGCCCCGTGAGTTCGACCTGCTGTACTTCTTCGCCCGCCAGCCGGGCAAGGTGTTTTCGCGCATGGACCTGCTCAACGCCGTATGGGGCTACAGCCACGAGGGCTACGAACATACGGTGAACACCCACATCAACCGTCTGCGCGCCAAGGTCGAGGCCGATCCGGCCAACCCGGCACGCATCCTCACGGTATGGGGCCGCGGCTACAAATTTGCCGAGAGCCCACCATGAAGCTGACCCTGACCCAGCGTTTGTCACTGGTGTTCGCCGTCTTGCTGGTGATCTGCAGCGGCACCTCGGCCTGGCTGCAAGTACGCTCCAACCGCATGCACGAACTGGAAGTGGTGCAGGGCTTGTCCCGCGACCTGGCGACGCATATCGCCCGCGATACGCAACTGATGGACGCCGACGGCCTCAAGTCGGATGCCGTGCGCAACTTGTTCAGCCAACTGATGCTGGTCAACCCCAGCGTAGAGGTGTACTTACTCGATATCGACGGCCGCGTGGTCGGCAATGCCGCACCCGCCGGGCATCTGCTGCGTGATCACGTCGACCTCGCACCGATACGGCGCTTCCTGAGCGGCGCGATGTTGCCGATTCTCGGCGACGACCCGCGCAGTGTCGACGCACGCAAGGTCTTCAGCGCGGCGCCGCTGCAGGCCAATGGGCAGCAAATCGGCTTCCTGTACGTGGTGCTGCTGGGTGAAGCCCACGATGTGTATGACGCCAAGGACGCCACGGGTATGGCACTGAAAATCGCCCTGTGGTCCATCGGCCTGGTGGCGCTGCTGTGCCTGATGGCTGGCCTGATTGCCTTCGCCTGGATCACAAGGCCCCTGCGCCAGTTAACCGATAGAGTCGGCTGTTTCGACATCAACGCCACGCCTGAACCGGTGCAGACGCCTGCGCCCGCGCTGGACAGCAGCGATGAAATCGCCGTGCTCGACCAGGCTTTCGCGCAGATGGAGAACCGCCTGGGCGAACAATGGCGCGCCATTACCCACCAGGATCAGGAACGCCGGGAAATGGTCGCGAATATCTCCCACGACCTGCGCACGCCGTTGGCCTCCCTGCATGGCTACCTGGAAACCCTGTCCCTCAAGGACAGCAGCCTCAGCCCCGAAGAACGCCGGCGTTACCTGGGCATCGCGCTGGACCAGAGCCGCAAGGTCGGCGGCCTGGCCCAGTCACTGCTGGAATTGGTGCGCCTGGAACATGGCCTCGTACAACCGGTGATCGAAGGGTTCTCACTGCCGGATCTGGTACAGGACATCTTCCAGAAGTTCGAACTCACCGCCGAAGCCCGCACCATTACCCTTACCGCGACCTTGCCGCGCCACGTGCCGACGGTGCTGGCCGACCTGGGCCTGATCGAACGGGTGCTGACCAACCTGCTGGACAATGCACTGCGCCACACGCCGGAGAATGGTGAAGTCGAAGTGATCCTGGCGACCCAGGCCGATTGCGTGACCGTTACCGTCAGCGACAGTGGCCCGGGTATCGACGCGCCATTGCGTGAGGGCTTGTTCCTGCGCGCCTTCACCATCGGCGGCGCACGACGCGATGGTGGCCTGGGCCTGCGTATCGTGCACCGCATCCTGCAATTGCACGGGCGCAGCATCCAACTGGTGGAGCGCCCAGGCCATGGCGCAACCTTTACCTTCTCCCTGCAAGCCCGGACATCAATGCGTTGACCGGCCGGGCATGCGGTTGACGGGACTCACTCAACCACCCACCACCGCGGCAACAACTGGCGCACGCGGGCCTCGCCAAAGCGGTCATCGATCAACATCACCACACCCCGGTCCTGCCGACTGCGGATCACCCTGCCCGCCGCCTGCACCACTTTTTGCAGGCCGGGGTACAAATAGGTGTAGTCGTAGCCCGAACCGAAGATCGCGCCCATGCGCGCTTTCATCTGCTCATTGATCGGGTTCAGTTGCGGCAGCCCCAAGGTGGCGACAAACGCGCCGATCAAGCGTGCGCCGGGCAGATCAATGCCTTCGCCAAACGCACCGCCCAGCACGGCAAAGCCGATCCCTTGACTGTGCTGGGTGAATTGGTCGAGAAACGCCTGCCGCTCGGCCTCGGCCATGCCCCGTGACTGCAACCACAACGCAACCTGCGGGTGCCGTTCGGCCATCAACTGCGCCACCTGTTGCAGGTAATCGAAGCTTGAGAAAAACGCCAGGTAGTTGCCCGGTTGCGCAGCAAACTGCTGCGCAATCAACTCAACGATCGGTTCCAGGGATGCTTGGCGATGCACGAAGCGTGTGGAGATCCGGTCAACGATGCGTACACGCAATTGCTCGGCCTTGAAGGGGGACTCCACGTCTATCCATGCGGTATCCGCCGGCAAGCCAAGCAGGTCGGCGTAATAGTGGCGTGGGCTCAGGGTCGCCGAAAACAGCACGCTGCTACGGGCGGCGGTCAGCCGGGGGCGGATAAATTCGGCGGGCACCACGTTGCGCAGGCATAGGGTTGAAGTGCTGCGTTTACCGCTGTACTGACGCTTGCTGATATCGAAGAGAAAGTGTTCGTTGAACAGCTCGGCCACCCTGGCAAATTGCAGCGCTTCGAAGTAGAAGGTTTGCAGGTCACCGGAAAGGGCTTCGGGGTGGTCGTTGAAGTACTCGCCCATGGCGCTGGTACTCAGGCTCAGGGCCTGCAGCAGTTTGTCGGGTTTGCTCGCATACGCCTGATAGGGCGCGAGCTGGTCCTTGTGCAGCGCATTCCACTCACGGTTGAGGCGCTGCAACGGCTTTTTCAGGGGCTCGGGGGCGATATCGCGTAACGTCTTGAGTGCATAGGCGTCAAGACTGGCGCTGTACATCGAACGGGCCCGCTCGACCAGGTTATGGGCTTCGTCCACCAGCACGGCGGCGCGCCATTGGTTGAGCTGGGCCAGGCCGAACAGCATGGCGCCGAAGTCGAAATAGTAGTTGTAGTCGGCAACCACCAGATCGCTCCAGCGCGCCATTTCCTGGCTCAGGTAATACGGGCAGACATCGTGGGCCAGCGCCACCTCGCGCAGGTTGCGCTGATCGAGCAGGCGCACCTGGGACGCGGCCATCCGTGCGGCCGGCAGGCGGTCGTAAAAGCCCTTGGCCAATGGGCAGGCATCGCCATGACAGGCTTTGTCCGGGTGTTCGCAGGCCTTGTCCCGAGCCACCAGCTCCAGCACGCGCAGCGGCAGATCGGGGCTGCTGTCGTAGAGCACCTGGGCCGCGTCCAGGGCGAGTTTGCGCCCGGGGGTCTTGGCGGTGAGGAAGAACACCTTGTCCAACTGCTGGGGTGCCAGGGACTTGAGCACCGGAAAAATCGTGCCGACAGTCTTGCCGATGCCGGTCGGTGCCTGCGCCATCAGGCAACGGCCGGTGCTGACGGCCTTGTACACCGACTCGGCCAACGGACGCTGGCCGGGGCGAAACGCAGCATGCGGAAATGCCAGGCGTTGCGCGGCGCTGTTACGGGCGTCGCGGTGCTGCATCTCGCGCTGCGCCCAACCGAGGAACAGCGCACATTGGCGGTTGAAGAACTGCTCCAGGTCCGTCGCCGGGAAACGCTGGTTGAGCAGTGTTTCGCCTTCGCCGACGATATCGAAGTAGACCAGCGCGAGGTCGATCTCGTGCAGGCCGAGCTTCTGGCACATCAGCCAACCGTAGACCTTGACCTGGGCCCAATGCAGTTGCCGGTGGTTGGCGGGCTGGGCTTCGAGGTCGCCGCGATAGGTTTTCACTTCCTCCAGGCGATTGGTGTCCGGGTCGTAGCCATCCGCCCTGCCCCGCACCTTCAGTTGCGCGTACTCGCCTTCCAGGGCGACTTCGTTCTGGTAGTGCGCGCTGCGCCGGGAAGCCACCGTGCGATGCCCGGCAATGCCTTCCTGGGCGCTGGGTGACGGCGTGAAGCGCAGGTCGAGGTCACCGACCTTGGCCGTGAACTCACACAACGCCCGTACGGCGACGCTATAGCTCAAGCCGACTCTGCCCAGCGCACGTAGCACACCGTGACCGGCATCTGGTACTCGCCGCAGAACTCCAGCCAGCGCAGCTGGTTGTCTTGCAGGCGATCACCTGGGCCCTTGACCTCGATCATGCGGTAGGTCTTGCGGGCGGGCCAGAACTGGATCAGATCCGGCATGCCTGTACGGTTGGCACGGATGTCCAGCAGCAACCGTTCAAACCAGTAGCGCAGGTGTTCGGCAGGCAGACACGCCAGTGCCTGCTCCAACAGTTCTTCACTGAGCAGGTTCCAGAACACGAAAGGTGACTGAACCCCCCATTTGTCCACGTAACGCCGGCGGATGCTGGTTTTGTAGCGCTCATCCCGCAACTGCTCGAAACATGCGGCGAACAGCGCTGCGCGGCGCTGGTGGAAATCTTCACTGTGCAGGTCCGCCGGCCCGCGCTGGAACGGGTGGAAGAATGAACCCGGCAACGGCGCAAAAATCGCATCCCAGCACAACAGGCCAAACAGCGAATTGATCAGCCCGTTCTCGACGTAATGCACCGGCGCATCCGGCTCGCTGAGATGGGCCTGGACGCAATACTCCACGGCCATCAGCGGTTCGGGGAGTACCAATGCCAGGTCCAGGCGGGTGATGGCCCGGGGCTTGCTCTTGGGCAGGGGCGGCTCCCCCAGTTTGCGACGCAGACGCGGCAGCACCCGTAGCAAGTGTTGCTGTTCGGCGGCACTTTCCGGGGCCTGTTGCGCCGCACACGCCAGAGCCATGGCCTGGGCATAATCGGCCTGACGCTCCAGCACGCGAATCAGCCGTGAACGCGCGCCGGGATGCGCGCACTGACGGTAGATCCGTTGTGCCATGTCCAGCTCGGCGCTGCGTTCGCAATATTGGCCGATCTGGAACAACAGTTTGGCGCGGCGCTTTTCCAGCCAGGGGTTGTCGGTGGCAAACGTGGCGATTTGCGCCAGTACAGCGTCCAGCGCCTCCCCCCCTTCAAACGCCTGCTGGCACTGGTGCAGGAACAGAAAGCCGTGCACGTCATCACGGTGGCGCAAGCCGCGGGACTGCGCACAGAACTCGACCTTTTCGTAGGTATAGATGCCCAGGTCCGCCAGCACGAACTCCGACCAGTCCTGGTGCAGATTACCGAAGAACATCAGCCGCAGGCGGTCGCACAGTTCCATCACGGTGAGGCTGTAGAGGGTGTCGTCCAGGTCCGGGCACCATTGGGCAAAATGGCGTGGCTCGGTAAACCGCGCAGCCAGCCCGTCCAGCCAGTCGGTCTTCTTGCCCTTGGGTTGCTCGATCCACGGTTTGAAGGCCGCGAGGATTTCGCCTTTTTGCAGTACGCCAAACAGCGCTTCAACGCCAAGCGGGTGCTGATTGTCGACCCAGCCCTGCTGCACCAGGGCCAACGCGGCCGTGTGGGTGCAGCCAATTTCCAGGTAATTGAGTTTGCTCGCGCGAAAATGCACGCCCTTGCGCATCACCATGCGCACCAGCAGCGCCTGGGATGCTTGGGGCAAGCTGTCAAATCGCTGAATAAAATGCACTTCGTCCGCGTCGAGCAAATCGGCATAGCGCTGCCCCAGCCACAGCAGTACTTGGCGGAAGTTATGCAGGTAATACAAGGGATCGTCGAGGGGGTTGGCCATGTCACGCGCTGATCAAGTACTGGTTATGCATACAGAGTGCCGTCAGCCAACGGCTGTTGCAATCGGTAATAGATAAATGGCGCACGCAACTTTTTGAATAAAAGTGATCAGATAGCTCAGTTGATGACGTAACATTTATGGCCCGCAGCCCATGGCTGCGGGATTTTTCAGGGTTAAGGGTAAGGGTTATGAACATGAAAAATTTGGGTCTGCCGCTGGTTGCACTCACTTTTCTGCTATTGACCGGTTGCGCGACGCAAACCGTAGTGACATTGCAAAATGGCACGCAATATTTGACCAAGGACGTCCCCAATGCCAAAACAGCCGACGGCTTCTACGAGTTCACCGACATCGCCGGCAAGCATATCCGTGTGAAAGCGGCCGATGTGGCCACGGTCATCAAAGAGAAGTGACAACAAAAGCTCTCCCATGCGTACTGCCAGTCAGTTAAGAAGGAGAAAGGCTAAAAAGTAACCTGTGGCGAGGGAGCTTGCTCCCGTTGGACTGCGTAGCAGTCCCATGCTGTAAACAAAGAGCAGGGCCGCTTCGCGGCCCAACGGGAGCAAGCTCCCTCGCCACACATACAGCGCTCACCCTTAACTGACTGGTACTACCCGCTCAATACCGGTAGTACGGGTGGTAATACGGGTGATAGTAGGGATGGTAATAGTACGAGTGGTAGTACGGGCGATAACAGCACGGGGCGGGATACGCCGGGTACACCGCACACCCGCCCAACCCCGACAGTACCAGGGCACACAGCAACAATCGCAAACGGGACATGTTCGATTCCTCCCACGTCAGCACGCGAAACGGCTCGCTTGACCGTTAAACGCGCGCGCACCGGCCGATCCGTCGCGACGGGAAGTTAAAGATTTATTCAGCGAAGGATTTTCCACGCCGCTGCGTTTAACCGATAAGCCGCCTTCACCTTCGAGGGCAGCAGCACGGAGAACCACGGCCATGGCACGCATGTCCCGAGCGGTACGCGCGCTTTTACTTATTCCCTTGACCCTGGCGGCCCTGGCGAGTGCGCCAGCATTTGCCGACACCATCATCATCCGTCAGGCACCACGGGTGATCGTAGTGCCGCCTCCACCGCCACCGATCTATTACGGACATTGGGGCTACGGCCCGCGGCCCTATTACTATCCGCACCCCTACTACGGTTATGGCTACCCCCACCGGCCGCACTGGGACGGCGGCTGGCGGAGGCACCATTGGCGTTGATCAGCCGATACTGACGCCGTCCGTCCATAGGCCGCCATGCCCGACGCCGACCAGGGTCACCGAGTCGGCGCCAAAGCTGAGCACCGTGTCCGCGCCGACCACTTTGGCATGGTCACGCAGGTCGGTGCTGCCTTCCACGTCCTTGAACACCAGCTTGTCCGTGGGCTGATAGCCGATCACCCGGTCATTGCCGAAGTGGCCGCTGAACAGAAAGGTGTTATGCCCACTGTTGTCACGGAGGGTGTCATTGCCCTTGCCGCCTTCGATGAAGTCCGCGCCCTTGCCACCCTGGATCAGGTCGTTGCCGTCACTGCCGATGATGAACGTGTTGCCCTTGTGGGCCTCGGCATGGCGGTTGAGGTCCTGTACCCAGGTGTTGGCCCGTGCCGGGTCGGACAGATTGGCGACGATCACCGTAGAGTCGCGGGTCATCTGTTCATAGAAGCCGGATTCGAGGATGCGGGTCATGCCATCGCCATAGCCGAAGGGCAAATGGGAGAGCCAGGTCGGCAGGTTGACGATGGAGAACGGCAGCACGTTCCACAACGTCGAGGCGTAATGGTCGTTGAAGTTGACGATATTGTCGGTGGTCGACTCATGGGGCTTGTCGTGCACGCCCAAGGAGGACAGGTTGAAGGATGAGCCGTCCAGGGCACGGAACACCGGGTCGTTCTCATAGCCGATATTGAGCACCTTGTCCCCGGCGCTCTGGGTCGGCGAGGCATACGCCACGTAGTTGGCGTCCTTGTAGAAGCCCGCCCATCGGCTTTTGCTCAGGTCCGCCATGCTGTTGACCGCCAACCCGCCGAGGCTGTGGCCGCTGACCAACACGTCCTGGCCCGTCAGGCCATGGGCGCCGGCATAGTCGGCGACATTCTTGAGCAAACTGCCGAATGCTTCGCCGGCGTAGTTTTTTGCATAATCCTTGGGTCCCAGGGCAGCGAGCAGATCGCTGATCAGGTCGCCGATGGAGTCACTGATCAAGTGCTCCCGTGGCCCCGATGTGCCGCGAAAACTGATGCCGATTTCCAGCAACTTACCGGTGTCATCGTGCTTGCCCAGCACCTCGACCTGGGCCGTGGTGTAGCCGGCCTTTTCGCCGAAGAACGTGCCGCGGGCATCGACTTTGCCGCCGTAGCCCAGGGTGCTGGCGCTGATAGGCGTCCAGCCGGCTTTTTGCACGGCTTCAAGGGCGGCTTTTTCCGAGTCAGGGTTCCAGGGGATGCCGGGAATCACGCCTTGCGAATCCGTACTGCCCAGCACTGCAGTGACCAGTGTGGCCGGCAGGCCGAGGCCAAAGCCGTGGTTCTGGTAGCCCACGGCAAAGCCGTGATCCAGGTTGTGATAGGAATACAGCGTGATCGCCAAGGCGTCGGCAAACAGCGCTTTGGAGCCCTCGGTACCGAGGTTTTTATAGTCAAAGATACCCATGGTAATGCCTCTCTGTTGTTGGATTTGTAGAGAAAGCCAATACACCTGTAACCCCTCGCGGGGCGGTGGCGAGCACGCAGGCCCACCACCGCCCCGCGAGGGGTGAAACCTTTAGAACGCCCAGTCGAGGCTCAAGCCGACACCGTGGACTTTCTCCTTGCTGGCCAGCAGGCCGTTGTAGTCAAAGTTCAACCGTGCGTCCTTGCTCAACGCCAGGCTGGCGCGTGCCCCCACCAGCGCTGCATCACGCACCATCGGCGCGCTTTGCACCGCAAACGACGGGCCACCCGAGGCAAATGCCAGGTGCTGCTCGGAACCCACGCGGCTCAGGTTGTGCTGCCAGCCCAGGGTACCGGACAGTTCCAGTTGCTGGTGATCATTCAGGTTGAGGGTCTTCAAGGCACGCGCGCCCAAGGTGCTCAACACCACGTCACGGCTGTCGTCGCGGCCTTTCAGCGCGGCGGCATCACCCTTTTCGGTAAAGCCATCGGTGTCCAGGTGCACGTAGGCCAGGTTGGCGAACGGCTCCAGGGCCAGCGGTTGCAGGTTGACGCGGTACGCCGCTTCGCCGAACACCTGGGTACTGCGGGCGTCGACCTTGGCTTTCTGCTTGCCGGAAACGTCGCCGTATTGCAGGTCACGCTTCACATCGGCGCGATGCCAGCTGTACGCCGCGCCGCCGCTCAGGCGCAGGGCGCCGATTTCATGCCCGGCATAAGCGCCCAAGTGGTAGCTGTCGACCGAGGCGCGGCTGTGGGTGTCGTTGCCCATGTTCAGCGAGGTGTCGCTGTAGCCGGCGACCACACCGATACGGGTTGACTCGTCCAGTGCGCCATCCACCCCGGCGAGCATGCCGCCGATAGAGGTGGTGTAGCCCGCCGTGTCGCTGCGGCTGTCGGTCTTGCCCCACGCACCCAGCGCCTTGACCCACACGTTGCCACGGCTGTCGAGGGTATTGCTGCTGGCGCCCATCTCGCCGTTACGCAGGCGCTCGCCCACGGCTTCACGCACGTAGCGGCTGTCGTTGATCAGCGCACTTTGCAGGGCCGGGTAGATCTCGCCGCTCAATTGCTGGAAGGCACCTTGTGCCGAGGCGGCGTTGGGTGCCAACAGCAGGCTTTCATACACCGCATTGCCCGCCCCCAATTGCTCGGCAGCCACAGCCACCGCACGTTGGTTGGGGGTGGTGGCGACGCTGGCGAAGCTGTTGGTGCGTGCCACGTCCAGCTGCACACCGGTGGCGGCGTAGTTCAAGGTACCGCCGATAAACAGGTAGTTGGGCAGTACCGCACCGAAGGCACCGGTCACACCACCGGCGGCTTGCAGGATGTTGTACTGGCGGCCGATCAGGCTGTCGGCCTGCGCCGCACTCAACAAGGTCGGGCTGTTTTCCAGGGCCAGGGTCACGGTGGCGCCATTGAGCGTGGCCGTGCCACCGGCGACAATGCGGTCACTGCTGGTTGGCGACAACTCCACCGCGTACGTCGAGCCGGCGTCGAAGGTGACGTTGCCCGCCACATTCAGGGTGCCAATGGAGTTGCCCGGCGCCACGGTACCGCCGTTTTTCACGGCCAGCGAGCCGATACGCCCCGAACCGCCGACAACGCCGCCCTGGCTGACGCTGACGTCGGAAGTCAGCGAGCCGTTGATCGCCAGCAAGCCTTGATTGACCAGGGTCGGGCCGCTGTACGTATTGGTGCCGGTCAGCACCAGCGTACCAATGCCCTGCTTGGTCAGGCCGCCATGGCCGGAGATGTCATTGCTCCACACATCTCGCCCGCAATGTATGTCGGTGCACAAGCGCTGGGTGGGTTTACCGGCATCCACCACCGCACCGACACCCGGCAGGTCGGCTACAAACTGCCCATTGCCATAGGCCCCATTGATACGGAACTCGGCGGGGATATCCTCGGCCGTGATGAACATGCCCGGCCCGTTGACCGCCTTGCCCAGGTTGATCATGCCCCAGCCATACAGCGAATCGATGCCCGGCGCGCCGAGGTCGGTGGCGGTGGTTTTCAGTACGGTGGAAACCTGCTCGCCGCTCATGTACGGGAAACGCTCCATCAGCACCGCCGCCGCACCGGCAACATGGGGCGCGGCCATGGAGGTGCCATTCTTGTTGGCCCAATCGGTGGTGAGGTTGTCCAGGTTGGTGCCGTTGATGATCGAACTGAAGATCTTGGTACCCGGCGCCGATACGCAAAAACTTGCCGCATAGCCACAGCGTGACGAGAACGTACTGATCACATAGGGCGTGGAACTCGTGGTATCCGGGTTTTGCTGCAACGCCGCCACCGACAGCCAGTTCGGCGCGATTTCCGGTACAAAGTACGCCAGGCCCGACATCGCATCCGGGTTGTTGCGGTTGTAGTCGTTACCGGCGGCGAAGATGGTCAGCACACCGCTGCGAGCCGCATCGATTGCCCCTTGATAAGCCCCCCCGGCCAGTGTGCCGAGAATCGGCCGGATAGTGTCGAACTGCGCCTGGGCTTCGTTGACGGTGAAATTCGGGAACGCCGGATCACGGCCACCCTTGGCGTATTGCGCACCGATGCCGATCCCCCAACTGTTGTTGATGATCCGCGCACCGCTGGCCACCAGCCCATCCCAACCGGCCTTGTACACCGCGCCATCGTTGCCGAGGATAATGCCGTCCTCAGGGCCCGGGTCACCGTTTTCGGCGCTGAGGATCTGCGCGTTGAACGCCACGCCGTGCATCGGCCCGCCATCGCGGTTACCTGCGGCAATGCCGCCGACATGGGTGCCGTGGTTACCCAGCTTGCCGTTGGAGTCCTGGGACGGCGTGCCGTCATAGCGGAACGCGTCGCCCGCCTTCACCGGAATGTACGGGTCGGTGTACTGGCGGATGCCCTCGGTGACAATCGTCACCACTTTGCCGGGGCTGGCGAATTCCGGGTGCTGGGCATACACCGGCTGATCGAAAATCCCCAGCTTGACGCCCTTGCCGGTGTAACCGGCGGCATAGGCGCTGTCGGCCTGTATGGCGCCCAGGCCCCAGTCGGCCTTGAACTCGTTGCTGCGCCAACTGGCGGCGTCGCCCAACTTGCCGGTTTCCACATAGGGTGCGGCCTGGGCGGTTCCCAGGCTTGCCAGGCAGCACAGCAACGCGCCGTATGGCACGCGGCTCAACGCCTTGAGCGGGTAGCCCGGGGCTGTGTGAATGGCGATGATTCGTTTGTTCACGGTGACCTTCCTTAGTTTTCTTAGTGCACTTTTCTGGAAATCAGATCGTTGCCTGTTGCCTCGCACATTGTTTGATCTGTGGTGGGCTTAGAACTGCCAATTGAGGCTCAAACCCACGCCCTGGGTTTTCTCCCTCCCCCCCAGTTGGCCGGTGTAATCCAGGTTGACCCGCGTCGACGGGCTCAACGCCAGGCTGGCCTGCACGCCGACCAGCGCCGCGTCCCGCAGCAGCGGCGAACTGCCCACGGCGAATGACGGCCCGCCGGCGACAAACGCCAGGTGTTCTTCGGATTGCACAGCGGTGAGGCTGTGCTGCCAGCCCAGAGAGCCAGAGAGTTCAAGTTGCTGGTGATCGTTCAGGGGCAGGGTTTTCAGCGCGCGCATACCCAGGGTGCCAAGCACCGCGTCACGCCGATCGCTGCCGCGCTCCAGTGCGGCGGCATCGCCTTTTTCGTGGAAGGCGTCACTGTCCAGATGCACATAGGCCAGGTTGGCGAACGGCTCCAGTGCCAGGGGTTGCAGCTGAACGCGGTAGGCCGCCTCGGTGAACAACTGCGCCGTGCGTGCCTCCAGCTTGGTCTTTTGCTTGCCGCTGACGGCACCGTATTGCAGGTCCCGCTTCACATCGCCACGGTGCCAGCTGTAGGCGCCGCCGACGCTGACCCGCCAGTCGCCCAGCTCCCGACCGGCATATGCGCCCAAGTGATAGCTGTCGATGGACGCCGATGAATGCGTGCCGTTGCCCAGGTTCAACCCACTGTCGCTGTAACCGGCGACCACGCCGATACGGGTCTGCTCATCCAGCGCACCGTCCGCACCGGCCAGCAGGCCGCCGATGGAGCGGGTCGAGCCTGCCATTTCGCTGCGGCTGTCGGTCTTGCCCCAAGCCCCCAGCGCCTTGACCCACAGGTTGCGTTCACCGGTGACCGGCACATGCCGCAGGCGCTCGCCCACGGCGTCGCGCAGTTGCAGGCTGTCGTTGATCAACATCGCGCCGATGGCCGGGTAGACCTCGCCGGACAGTTGCTGCAAGCCCTGCCGGGCCGTGGCCACCGAATCCGCCAGCAACACGCTTTCGTACACCGGATTTCCTGCGCCCAGTTGCTCGGCAGCAGCGGCGACATTGCGCTGGTTACGGGTGGCGGCCACGCTGGCGAACGTGGCGTTGTTGCGGCCTACATCCAACTGCACGCCGTTGGCCGCGTAGTCGAGTGTGCCGCCCAGGAACAGGTAATTGGGCAGCACCTGGCCGAACTGCCCCTGGATACCGCCCGCCGCCTGGAGGATGGAATACTGGCGACCGATCAGGCTTTGTACCTGGCTCTGGCTCAGCAACGTGGGACTGTTTTCCAGGGCCAGGGTCACGTTGCCACCGCCCAGTACGGCTTTGCCACCCGCGACAATGCGGTCGCTGCTGGCAGGTGTCAGCTCCACGGCGTACGTAGAGCCGGCCCCCAGGTTCACATCCCCCGCCACCTGCAAGGTACCCACCGAGTTGCCCGGTGCCACGCTGCCGCCGTTGTTGACGGACAACGCGGCAATCCGCCCGGAGCCGCCGAGGGTAGCGCTGTCGTTGACGGTCACCGCCGACGCCAGCGAACCATTGACCGTCAGCAAGCCACCGTTGACCGTGGTCGCGCCGCGATAGGTGCTGTCGCCGCTGAGCAGCAGCCGCCCGGCACCGGATTTGATCAGGCTGCCCTCGTACACCCGGTTAGCGGCGGCCTGGTCGCGCGCGTTGCCGATGGCGTAGTCCGTCTTGTCCTGTTGGCTGGCATTGGCGGCCACGCCGTTTTGCCAGCCCCTGTCGAGCAGCGTTTGTTGCCAGGCTGCGTGCTCGGCACGGTCTTCGGCCTGGCGCTGGATCAGCGCCTGGTCGGTGATGCCATTGCTCCACACATCACCCTGCCCGGCCGCCAGGCTTACGTTCATCGCGCCCAGCAGTTGCCCCGGCCCGTGCATGGCCCGGCCCAGGTCCGGCACGCCCCAGCCCACTGTGGTGTTGGGCGCCTGGGTGATCGAGCCATCGAGCTGCGTGGCGGTGGTCAACAGCACCTGCAACGCCTGCTCGTTGTTCAGGTAGGGATAACGCTCCATCACCAGTGCCAGCGCGCCCGTGGCATGGGGCGCCGACATCGAGGTGCCGGACTTCACGCCGTAGCCACCGTCGGGGATGGTGCTGTTGATCAGCGCGCCGGGGGTGGAAATGCACCAGTACTTGGCGATGCCGCACTTGTTGTATTTCTGGTTATTCGCCTTGTCCAGCCCCGACACCGCAAGCCAATGCCCTTCCAGCTCCGGCTGGAAATACGGCAGCGCCGAGCGCACGCTGGCATTCGCATAACCACTGTTACCGGCACTGAACACGTTGATGACGCCCGCCTTGGCCACGTCCGCCGCCGCATCCAGCCAGGTACCCTGGTTGTAATGCTGGGCGTACGCGGCGTGCAGATCGCCGAGGGTCTGGTAGCTGACATCCTTGGGCTGGCTGCCCCAACTGTTGTTGATGGCCCGCACGCCGGAATCGACCAGGGCGCTGTACACCGTCTTGAAATACTTGGGGTCGGGGCTGGGGCCGAACAGGAAGCTGTCGTTGGCGTTGGTGTTGCCCACGTAGATTTGCGCGTTGTAGGCCACACCGTGCATGCCCACGCCGTCGCGGGCCGCGCCCATGGTGCCGGTGACGTGGGTGCCGTGGGAGTCGTTGTTGGGGTTGAGCGCACCGGTAGTGCTGAACGGGCTGCCATCGACGTAGGTGCCGGTGGCCGTGACCGGGTGGAAGCGGTCTTTGGCGGCTTCCGGGTGGTTGGGATCGAAGCCTGAGTCGAGGGCGCCGATTTTTACCCCATTGCCGGTGATACCCGCGGCGTAGGCTTCATCTGCCTTCATGCGCCCCAGCCCCCAGTCACTCTGGAACTCGGCCGTACGCCAACTGGCTGGGTTACCCGGTTGGCCGGTCTCGGTGTAGGCCGCCTGTGCCGCAACGGACAACAGCAGCAAAGAGCCTGCGGTAAAGGGTTTGAAACGCGGTGAATCGGTGATCATCTAAACCATCCTTATTGTTTTTATAGACGCTCATTTCACCGGACCGAAAGCCTCATCGACTTTCGCCAGGTCGGTGTCACGCAAATTGCCGGCGTAGTAGTGCAATTTGGTCCAGGCCATCAGGTAGTCGTAACGTGCCTGAGCCAGGTCGCGACGGGTGCTATACAACTGCTGCTCGGCGTTCAGTGCATCGAGGTTGACCCGTTCACCGCCGAGGATGCTCTGCTTGGTCGACACCACCAGCGCTTCAGCCGAAACCAGGGCCTTCTGATAGGCGCGCAACTTGCTCACCCCCGACAGGCAGGCGCTGAACTGGCGGCGCAGCTCGATCAGGGTTTCGCGGGTCTTGCCTTCCAGTTCGTACTCGGCCTGTTCCATGGCGCGATTGGCCTGGCGGGTAGATGCGGAGACGGCGCCACCGGCATACAGCGGCAAGCTGAATTCCACGCCGATGGTGTTGGTGTCGTAGCGCTGGTTGTAGGTGTTGCCGCTGTCGGACTCCTGTCGGCGTGAACTGGCATACGCGGTGATCTTCGGCAAATGCCCGGCGCGGTTGCGCTCCACTTCATAGTGCGCGACCTCGACGGCCTGGCGCTGGGACGCGAGCGTGGGGTTATTGCTGATCGCCAGTTCGTGCCAGGTGTCGTAGTTGGCCGGGGTCAAGGTGAAGGCGGCGAAGCTCTGGTTCAGCGGCGCCAGGTCGTGGATGTCGACGCTCTGCACACCGATCAATGCCCCCAGCTCTCGCAGGGATGCGTCCTGTTCGTCGAGTGCCTGAATCTCCTCGGCGGTGGCCAGTTCATAACGCGATTCGGCTTCCAGGATGTCGGTGCGCGTGCCCTCGCCTTGCTGGAACAGGTGCTGGTTCTGCTGGAACTGTTGTTCGTACGCCTTCTTCTTGGCGCGGGCAATGTCGATCTGGTCCTGGGCGAACAGCGCCTGGGTGTAGTAACTCAACACCCGCACCAACAGCGCCTGGCTCTTGTCGCGAAAACTCTCGTCGGCAAACAGCGCCTGGGCCACGCCCTTGCGGTAGTTGGCATAGGCTTCATAGTCGAACAACGGTTGCTGCAGGCTGAAGGTAGAGCCGTAGCTGTTGTAGTTGCGGTCGTCCCGATAAGACCCGCCGCGCCCGTCCGGCAGGTGCGCCTCGGAGTTGTTACGGCCCTTGTTGTAGTTGTACGACAGCCTCGGCAGCAGCCCGGCGCGGCCGATGGTGCGGTTTTCCAGGCCGGCGTCGCGCTCCTTGATCGCGCCGAGGAATACCGGGTCGTTGCGCAGGGCCTGTTCGTACACATCGAACGGCCCCATGGCCGCTTGGGCACTGCCGCAGGCCAACAGCAAGGCGATGAACACTGACTTCATGCTCATTCCTCGGTCAACGCGGAGCCGGCGCGGTCGAGCAGCGGCTTGAACAGGTAATTGAGCAATGAACGTTCGCCGGTCCGCACGAACATCTCGGCGGGCATGCCTGGCTTGATCACAAGGCCGTGGAGTTTTTCCAGCGCGGCGTCGCTGACGCTGGTACGCAGCACGTAGTACGGGGCGCCGGTTTTTTCATCGAGCATCTGGTCGGCGGAGATCAGGCTGACTTCGCCTGGCACACGCGGGGTGCGGCTCTGGTTGAAGGCGGTAAAGAGGATGTCGACCGGCAGATGGGTGCCCACCTTGTCCACCAGGTGCACCGGCAAATGCCCTTCCACTTCCAGGCGCGTCCCCTGCGGCACGATTTCCAGCAAGGTTTCACCGGCGCGTACCACGGCGCCTTCGGTGTGCACGCCAAGGTTGACCGCAATGCCATCGGCCGGAGCGTTGATTTCACTGTGCTGCAGGTCGAACCCCGCCGAGGTCAGTTGCTGCTCCAGGGTCAAACTGCGCAGTTGCGCGTCGGCCAGTTGGCTGCGCACTTCCTTTTGATATTCCTCCTGGTGCTGCTGCAACTTGAGGCGCGATTCGAGGATGCCCTGCGCGACGCGACCGCTTTCCCCAGTGTTTTGCGCCAGGCTTTGCTGGACCTGGGACAACTGACGCTGATAGTCCATCAGACGGTTGCGCGGGATATAGCCGTTGTCGGCCAGGGGTTGCAGGTTGCTCAGTTGCTCGCGCAGGGACTGCGCCTGGGCCGTGAGGTCGCTGCGGGCACGGCGCATGCCATCCAACTGAGCGGTGGCGCCTTCGATATTGGCGCGAATGCCTGCCTGTTCACGGGCAAAGGCTTCGCGGCGGCTGCTGAAGAGTTGGCGCTGGCCTTCCAGTACCAACGCCAGCGCCGGGTCGGGGTTCGCGCTCAATTCAGCAGGGAAACTAACGCTGGGTTGGTTATCGCGCTCGCTCTGCCAGCGGGCAACGCTGGCCCAGGCCAGGCGGTATTGGGCCTGCAGCGACTGCACGTCGGCTTGATGCTGGGTCTGGTCGAGCAAAAACAGCGGCTGGCCTTGTTTTACCGCCTCGCCCTCCTTCACCAGAATCCGGCTGACCACACCTGGGCTCAGGGTTTGCACAGCCTTGCGCTTGCCCGACACCACCACCGTGCCTTGTACCGGAATCCCCTGGTCCAATGGGGCCAGGCTGGCCCAAAGGAAAAAACCGCCGGCGCCGACGACCGTCAGCAACCAGCCCATCTTGACGAAAAAACCGGCGTCTCGCTGCTTGAAACGTGATTCGAAAGTCGTGCTGCTCATGCGCCTGGGTTCCTTGCGGCTTGATACTGACGGCTAAGGCTCACACCGGCCTTTTCCCGTGGTGCTTCCTGCTGGCCCGACAAGGCGCGCAGCACTTCCTGGCTCGGTCCGAATGCCTGCAACCGGCCTTCATTGAGGACTGCCAATTTGTCAGCCTGGGCCAGCGCTGAAGAACGGTGCGTCACCAGCACCACGCTTGAGCCCTGGGCTTTCATCTGCACGATGGCGCTGGCCAATGCGGCTTCACCGACGGTGTCGAGGTTGGAGTTGGGCTCATCCAGCACGATCAACCGTGGCCCGCCGTAAAGGGCACGTGCCAGGGCCACCCGTTGTTTCTGGCCGCCCGAGAGGCCGCCGCCGTTGTCGCCCAATACCGTGTCGTAGCCTTGGGGCAAGCGCAGGATCAGTTCATGCACCCCGGCCTGTTGCGCCGCCTTCACCACCTGCTCCGGATCGGCATCGCGAAAACGCGCGATGTTGTCGGCGATGCTGCCGCTGAACAATTCGATGTCCTGGGGCAGATAGCCGATATGCGGGCCCAGATCATCGCGGTCCCAGCGGTGAATATCCGCGCCGTCCAGGCGCACAGTACCGGCCAGGGTCGGCCACACACCCACCAGCACACGGGCCAGGGTGGATTTACCTGAGCCCGACGCACCGAGCACGCCCAGTACTTCGCCGGCCTCGAGACTGAAGCTGACTTGATGCAGGGTCGGCAGACGCCGCCCCGGCGGACCCGCGCTGACCTGCTCGAAATTCACCTGGCCCTTGGGCGCGGGCAATGCCATCTGCTCGACTTCCGGTGGAAATTCACGCAGCAGTCCGTCGAGGCGCTGGTAGGCCAATTTGGCCGAACTCCACTGCTTCCACACCGCGATCAACTGGTCGATCGGGCTGAGTACGCGGCCCATCAGGATGGAGCCTGCAATCATCATCCCGGCGGTCATATCACCCTTGATCACCAGGAATGCCCCAAGGCCCAGCACCAGGGATTGCAGGCACAGGCGCAGGGACTTGCTCAGGGAGGTGATCACCGAACCGGTGTCGCTGGCCTTGTTCTGGTAACCAAGAAATTGCTCATGCACGGCGAACCAACGCTTGCGCAACGCACCGAGCATGCCCATGGCCTGGATCGTCTCGGCGTTGTGCAAATGGCTGGTGGCCAACTGGGTCGACTGCTGGGAAAACGCGCCCGCCTCGCCCAACGGCTTTTTGGTCAGGTATTCGTTCAGGCAGGCCAGCGCGATCAATATCACCGCGCCTGCCGTAGCCAACACGCCCAGCCACACGTTGAACAGGAAAATCACGAACAGGTAGATGGGAAACCACGGCGCATCAAAAAATGCGAACAGCGCAGGCCCGGTGATGAATTGGCGGATAACCGTCAAATCGCCCAGTGACTGCCCGGCATGCCCTTGGCCGCGCTGCAGGTTGCGTTCGAACGCGGCTTTGTACACGCGCAGGTTGAAACGCTGTTCCAACTGGCTGCCGATACGGATCACGATAAAACTGCGCACCACTTCCAGGGTGCCGATAAAGGCAAAGAACCCCACGACCATCAGCGTCAACATCACCAGCGTGGTTTCATTCTGGGAGGACAGCACGCGGTCATACACTTGCAGCATGTAAATCGACGGCACCAGCATCAGCAGGTTAATCAATGCGGTGAAACAGCCGATGCTGATCAAAATACTTTTGTATTCACCCAAGGCCCTGAATAAGGGCGCAACCGCATGGGACTTCGCCATATCTTTTGATCTTCCCTGAAGCGAATGACGCGCAATAGTTGCCCACGCCCTGGATAAGGGATGGCCAACTATGAAATCGAGTTATAGGCTTATAACTGTTAACTAAAGTGCTCGTTGCAATACAACTTCCGAACCTGACGGTGTTCGCCCTTTATATTCACCTTCTCTCTGGCGATTCAAATGAGTAATGCCAGTGCCTTCGGCATTCATCAGCCAGATACCGTCCGGGGTCGGTGACCAGGTCAGGGGTTTATCGCCCAGCCACTGCTCGACACAGGCGACATCGCCCGCCAGGGCATTGGCCTGTTCCAGCAGGTCCAGCGCGCAGACCTGATCCTGTTGTTTCAGCTCCCAATGCCCGGCCAATTGGGCGGTAGTGGGTAACACGAGACTGCTCGCCATTGCTTGGGCTCCTGCCAATACGATCACCACCTGCGAAGCACAGGCGATCAAATGGGAAAAACGCGGCATCTGCTGCTCCCTCATAGAGCGCGGCGCCGAAGCGCCGCGCGCTTTACATCACGCCACGATGTCAGTGACAGCGGCCTGGCCAACGGTGGTGACGAGGAAATCCGCCACGCCGTGCCCGGAGAAGTCCACTGCCAGCGTACCCAGGTTAGTACCCGAGGCGTAGGTCAGTACAGCATCGCCGGCATGCCCGGTGAACGCATTGACGAAGCTCAAGCCTGCACCTTTGGTGATGCCGGTGAGGTCGATCTTGTCGGAACCGGAAGTGAAGTCAAAGATCTTGTCCGCAGCACCCGGCTTGGAGTCGGAACTGGCACCGTACACGAAGGTGTCGCTGCCGGCGCCGCCCCACAGTTGGTCCGCACCGCCACCGCCGTAGATGATGTCGTTGCCGGCACCGCCCTTGATGAGGTTGGCTGCACTGTTACCAATGATCAGGTCGTT
The DNA here is from genome assembly GCF_023242545.1 of Pseudomonas sp. MWU13-2517. NCBI lineage: Bacteria > Pseudomonadati > Pseudomonadota > Gammaproteobacteria > Pseudomonadales > Pseudomonadaceae > Pseudomonas > Pseudomonas sp. MWU13-2517. The sequence goes on from NZ_JALMFA010000014.1 coordinate 20,552, forward strand.
GCCCGAACCGCCGAAGGCGTTTTCGACCGTGACGCCCTTGGCGATGGACACGTTGCCCACCAGGCCGCCAACGTCCGAGAACGAGGCTTCATTGAGGTTGATCTTCTGGTTCTGGGTGAAACCGGAGAAGTCCAGGGTGTCGTTGCCGCCACCGTCCCATACCGAGAACACCAGCTTGTCGGCATTGGAAGTGGCGCTGTAGAAATCACGCCCGGTGTTGGAGTTGAACCCGTAGGTAGTGTCGCCGGCACGGGTGTTGTAGTTGGCGCCGTAGAGCTTCTGGATCGCGGCGATGTCGTCGATCAGCGGGCCCGAGGAATAAGCTTCGACACCGCCTTTACTGAAGTTCTGGTTGGTGTTGCTCTCGCTCCAGTAACTCATGACGCTGTAGCCACGCGTGTCCTGTCCATAGGTCGCGTCGTTATAGGTCGGGTTGCCATTCCCGGCGTTGTAGTCGCCAGGGTGAGCCAGGCCCAGGGTGTGGCCGATTTCGTGGGTCAGGGTCTGCCGGCCATAGTTGTTCAGGTCCGGCGTCTTGTTCGGCGTGTAGCTGTTGTTGGTCAGGTACCACGAAGTGCCGTCGTAGCCTGCACCGGTGCCGGGCAGGTAAGCGAAGGCGGCTGCGCCGTCCTGGCCACCGCTGTAGTTGCCGAAGGTCATGTGTGCATCACCACCGGAAGCCTTTTCGGTAAAGGTCACGTTGGCGACATCCGACCAGGATTGCATGGCCAGTGCGGCCTGTGCTTTCTGCTGGGTGTTGAATTGGCTGAACCCGGTAATACCATGTTTGCTCATGGTGGCCGAAGACGCCGAGGTGAGGAAGGTGTAGGTCAGATCGATCTTGCCGTTGCCATCAAAGTCCCGGTACGCGGCACCATCCCGCAGCAGCTGGGTAGCTGCCTGGTCCACGGAGTAGGACGGCTTGCCATTGACCGTGAGGTTGCCGCCACGGTCGTACAGATGGCTGAAGCTATCGATCTGCGAATACGCTGTGCTGGTTTGCGCTGCAGAAACAATAGCTTTGTCTTTTACTTTTGACATAAACGTACTTCCTTGTTTGCAAGTGCATCAGTCTTTGTTCGATAGGAACCTCGCGGGCGAGATCGTCCTATCACTCGCCTCTCTTGAAGGCGTATCGAAACTGACACAACTTGAAATCTTTCGTCTACAAATATTTCCGCACTGAAAATGTGACGTAGATTCAACTCGAGGAAGTGCTCTCCAGCATTTATTGGGGGCTATTGCTGTTGCGCGACCAATTGTCGCCCTCTGCTATTTAAATATTAAATAGGGGTAAAGCCGCTCAAGTTGAGCGGCACACTTGGTTAAATGGATCCAATATATTGTCACGGTGTCATCTACAACATTAAAGAGCCACTATCCGCACTATTAAAGTGCCTTGTCCCCTATTACCGGGCCACACTCCAGCCAGACTTGTTCAACGCACTGATAAGTGTCTCGCCGGAAAGTCCCGGCACGGTGATGCCCGCTTGCGTGGTCATGTCCTCACCGGCCAGCATGGCGTTGATGATCGCCTCCTCCACGGCCTCCGCCGCGGCACTGAACAGTGGCGAGATATGGTCGTTATTCACCATGTGCAACGGCGTGCTCAGCGGCAAATCCTTGCGCCCGTAATCGGCCGGTGGAATAGCCTGATTGCCGGTGGCGAACGCCAGGAACAGGTCGCCGCTGGAGTCTTCGGTGCCGCCACCGGTGCGGGCGATACCGATCGACGCGCGCTGCGCCAGGCGCCGGCACTGGTGCGGCAATAACGGCGCGTCGGTGGCAAGGATCACCACAATCGAGCCCATGCCGGGCGTACCGCGCTCGGCGAACGGTGAAGGGATCTCCATCAGGTGGCGCCCCACCGGGTAGCCATCCACACGCAGCTCCTGGCGTTTGCCATGGTTGGCCTGCACCAGCACACCGACGGTCCAGCCCCCCTGCTCCGCCGGCAAGCGCCGCGATGCGGTGCCGATGCCACCCTTGAACTCGTGGCAGATCATCCCGGTACCGCCGCCCACCGCGCCTTCCTGGACCGGGCCGGACTCCGCATTATTCAAGGCATCGCGCACATGCTCAGGCTTGACGTGCTGACCCCAGATATCGTTAAGCAGGCCATCATAGGTTTCCATCACCACCGGCATGCACCAATACATGGCCGGGTCCGCCAGACGCTCGCGCTCCAGGGCGATCAAGGTGTCGCGCACAATGCCGATGCTGTGGGTGTTGGTGATGGCCAGCGGCGTGGTCAACAGCCCCGCTTCGCTGATCCACTCAAGGCCGGTGGCATCGCCGTTGCCATTGAGCACGTGGTAGCCGGCAAAGCACGGTTGATGGCGTGCCTCCCCGGCCCGCGGCTGGATGACACTGACGCCGGTGCGCACCTGCTTGCCGTCGATACAGGTCTTGAGCGTGGCATGGCCCACCCGGACGCCTGGAACATCGGTGATGGCATTCAATTCGCCGGGCGTGCCCAGCCCCAGCGTGATACCCCATTGACGTGCACGCATAACCACTCCTTACAATTTCTGATACGCCGGACTCGACCGGCCACTGATGCAATAAAAAATCACCGACGTGGCCAGCAAGCCGATGATGATCATGATGTCCCGGATCGACGCAGCCGCGATCAAGGTCATCAACAAATAGCCCGCACCCAGCACCGCCAGTAAAGCCGGCAGCGGCCACAACGGCATGCGGTAAGGATGCTCGCGATCACGCAGCAGCACCCGGCTCATCAACGCACTCAACGCCACCACCAGGTACACCAGCATGATCAGCAACACGCTGAACGACGTCAGGTCTGCCAGGTTGGAGCTGAAACTCAGCAACGCCGAGGGAATGGCCAGGAACAGCGTAGCCAACCAGGGCGAATCCCAGCGCGGGTGGATACGGGTAAACAATGTGTTGATGGTGGGCGTCCACAGCGCATCGCGGCCACTGCTGAACACCACGCGGCCAATCTGGATGACGATGGCGACGATGGCATTGAACACTGACAGGAAGATCCCCGCGCTGACCAGCCGTGACAGGGTTTCATTACCGTGGCTGGTCAACAGGTAGCCGATCGGGTCGGGGCTGCTGATCATCGCACTCAAGGATGGCGCGCCAATCAGCAGCGCGGTAATCGGCACCAGCTCGATCACCACCACCAGCCCGAGGGACCACAACACCGCCTTGTGCACCCCCTTGCCGCCACACTTCATGTCTTCGGCCAACAGCACGGCCGGGCCATAACCATTGAACGAAAACAGGCCGATGCCGACCGCGCCGATGACCAGGCCCCAGGGGGCCAGATGCAGCAGGCCGTTTTCGACGATCTGCGGCTGGAACAGCACACTGGCCGGCTGTACCGGGTTGCCGAAGCCGATAAACACGATCACCAGCAGTGCCGCCACTTCCAGCAGCAGGCAGGTGCCAGTGATCCAGGCATTGAGCTTGATGTTGAGAATGCCCAGGGCATAACTGCACACCACGATGGCCAAGGCCACGGTTTGCGAGTCGAATTGTGTGCCCAGGGCGTTATTCAGGTAGGTGGCTGCACCGGTTGCCAGTACTGGCGGGATAAACAGCAACATCACCAGCACGGTCAAAAACGTCGCATAACCGGCCATACCGCCGAAGACGCGCTTGGCGTACACATACTCACCGCCTGCACTGTTGTGGGCACGACCCAGTTCGGCGTAACAGAAGGCGAACATCAGCGCGAGCAAAGCCGCCATTACAAAGGCCAGAAACACACCACTGCCGGCTTGTTGGATGGCAAAGGGCGCGATGACAAACACGGAACTGGCCGGCGTGACCGCCGAAACGGTGATGGCCACCACATCGAAGACGCTCAAGGTGGGCTTGAGCACGCCGTCTGGCGCGGGAGAAGCACTCATATCGTTATCCTCTGTCGTTGTTTTTTGTAGGAGGCAGAAACGAAAAGTCGGGCTTTTGCAGGATATGTTTCCCGCTGAATGATCCCGAAGGTATCGGCTGGGGTCGTGTCAGCCAATTCCCCTATTGGCGTACTCCCCTTGACGATACCCGACAAAAGCCGAACCCTTGGCCCAACTATTCGAGGCCGGGAGCCTGTTACATGAACGTGTTCAGGGAAATCGGCATGCATGCGGGGCTGGGGCGCACCCTGTCACAGATCGGCACCGAGCGGTTCTGGAAACAGCTGGTGCTGTTGCTGCATGAGTGCCTGCCCTTCGATAACGCCCTGGCGATCTTCTACCCACTGGAAGGCCCACCCCAGGCGCTGGAGGAATACGACGCCCAGCCCAGCAGCAAACCGGCGTCGATGCTGGTTTACCTCAATGGCTTGTATTTGCTCGACCCGTTTTTCCAGGCGTGCCGCGAAGGCTATGCCAGCGGTGTGTACCGCCTGGAGGAAGTGGCGCCGGACCATTTTCGCCAGAGTGAATACTTCCTCAACTACTTCCACGACAACGTATTGGAAGACGAGGTGCAATTCATCCTGCAACTGCCGGGTGCAGGTACTTTGTCGCTATCCCTGGGCATGCAGCGGCGGTTCAGCTCTGAAGAAAGCGGGCTGATGACCCTGCTGGCGGCGTGGGTGCTGCCGTTGATGCAGCAGCATTGGCAGCAAAGCACTCAACGCGCGCCGGCGATGGACAGCCAGATCAGGGATGCACTGAGCCAGTTCGGTTGCGGCGTGCTGTCGGAACGTGAGCTGGAAGTCGCTCGGCTGGTGTTGCGCGGGTTCTCGTCCAAGGCCATGGCCGAGCGCCTGAATATCTCGCCGGACACCGTGAAGGTGCACCGGCGACATCTCTACGCGAAGCTGGATATCTCGTCACAGCCGGAACTGTTTTCGTTGTTTATCCAGTCGCTGGGGCATGACCTGGAGAACCCCTGAGCCCAAAAAGAGAGATCATCGACCGGTACGAACGGTGTTCCACACCCGCGTGCGCACCCGGTCAATATTCAACGGCATCGCCTCCAGCGCAAACAGCTTGCCCATCATGTCCGGGCTCGGGTACACCTTGGTGTCGGCCTTGATTGCCGGGTCCACCAGGCTGTCGGCCGCGCTGTTGCCATTGGCGTAGTGCACGTAGTTGGTGATGCTGGCCATTACGTCCGGGCGCAGCAGGTAGTTCATGAACGCGTAGCCGGCTTTTTCGTCGGGCGCGTCGGCCGGCATGGCGACCATGTCGAACCAGATCGCAGCGCCTTCCTTGGGAATGTTGTAGCCGATATTCACGCCGTTCCTGGCTTCCTTGGCACGGCTTTCGGCTTGCAGAATGTCGCCGGAGAAACCGACGGCCACGCAAATGTCGCCATTGGCAAGGTCTGCGGTGTATTTCGAGGAATGGAAGTACGCCACGTACGGCCGCACTTTCATCAGCAGGTTTTCAGCTTTTTTGTAGTCTTCGGGTTTCTTGCTGTGGTGCGGCAAACCCAGGTAGTTCAGCGCGGCCGGCAGCAGTTCCGGTCCGTTGTCGAGGATTGCCACCCCACACTTCTGCAGCTTGGCCATGTTTTCCGGTTTGAAGATCAAGTCCCAGGAGTCCACCGGTGCGTTGTCGCCCAGTACGGCCTTGACCTTGTCGATGTTGTAGCCGATGCCGGTACTTCCCCACAGGTACGGAAACCCGTGGGCATTGCCCGGGTCGTTGTTTTCCAGGGCCTTGAGCAGTACCGGGTTGAGGTTTTTCCAGTTGGGCAGTTGGCTCCTGTCGAGCTTTTTCAGCGCGCCGCCCTGAATCTGCCGGGCCATGAAGTGGTTGGACGGAAACACCACGTCGTAACCGGATTTACCGGTCATCAGCTTGCCGTCGAGGGTTTCGTTGCTGTCATAGACGTCATAAGTGAAACCGATGCCGGTTTCTTTCTGGAAATTTTTGGTGGTGTCCGGCGCGATGTAATCCGACCAGTTGTAGATTTTCACCGTTTCGGCGGCCTGGCTGATAGAGACCACCCACATCAGGGGCAACAGGGCAATGGCTTTCATGGTTCGATTTCCTGGCGGTTTTAGGGCTGTTTTTATGGCAGGCGATCAAGGATCAAAGCGTTACAGAATCAATACATAGGTCTTGCGCACGGTCTCCTGGATGTCCCAGACCCCGGTGCTGTTGGCCGGCAACATCAATGCATCGCCGGCTTGTATGTGAACCACTTCCCCACTGTCGGGGGTGAAGGTGCAGCGGCCCTGGATAAAGTGGCAAAACTCCTGGGATTTGATTTGTCGGCGCCAGCGCCCCGGGGTGCACTCCCAGATGCCGGTTTCGACGCCGTCGTCGCGCTCCACGTGCAAGGTCGAGGCTACGGCGATGGGCTCGCCCAGTGGCACTGCCACGGGTGAAGCGTCCGGCAGGTGAGCGTTCAGCGTGTCTTTGAAATGAGTGATGCTCATGTAACTCCCCGTGTGAGTGAAACGATCAGTGCATGAAACCTTCCATGAAACCGGCTACAGCGGTCGCGCATTTGCGTCGCCAAGGCGCGGTCTTGGGGTTGGCCAACACTTGGTCTTCATGGACAAAACTACGAATAATCGCGTTGTAACCCAGCCAGCGGCATGGCTCGGGCTCCCAGGGCTTGAGCGCGTCCAGGCCACGCTCGCGGATCACCCAGGGCTGGTGGGTCAATGGCGTGTCGAGGCCCAGGATCAGGTCAGCCAAGGTGCGGCCGCCCAGGTTGGTGGCGCCGACGCCCTCCCCGCCATAACCGCCGGAAAGCGCGATACCGGTCTTGTGATCACACAACATGTGTGGCCGGAACCTGCGTGACATGCCGAGGTTGCCACCCCAGGAGTGGGTAATCCGCACGTTCTTCAGCTGTGGGAAGAGTTCGCCGAACAGGTAACGACGCAGCTCGACTTCGCTGTCGGTCAAATCGAAGTCGTGCCGTAACTTTCCGGCGAATTGATAGCCGCCGCGCGCACCGAATACCAGGCGATTGTCCGCGGAGCGCTGGCCGTAGGTGACCTGGCGGCTGCTTTCGCCGAACGCCTGGCCATGGTTCAAGCCGATTTCATCCCAGGTGGCGGCGGACAGCGGTTCTGTGGCGACAATCAGACTCTGCACCGGCAGTTGATAGCGCCCCAGCACGGGCAAGGTGTTGGCGTAGCCCTCCACCGCCGGCACTACCCAGGCGGCGCGCACACTGGCTTGGGCGGTACGCAGGCTGCCGGACTGCCAGTGGCTCACCGGGCTGTTTTCGTAGATCGTCACGCCCATGCTCTCCACGACCCGCGCCAGGCCGCGCACCAGCTTGGCGGGGTTGATCGTCGCAACATGAGGTGCATAGATACCGCCATAGGGCTTGGCGATACGGATTTGTTCGGCCAACTGTTGCGGGCTCAACCAGCGGTAATCGTGTTCAGTGAGGCCCTGGGCGTGAAGCTTGTCCAAGTAACGGCGCAGGCTGACTTCCTGTTCGGGGTAGCGCGCGGCGCAATACAGCGCACCGCCTTTGCGGTAGTCGCAATCGATCCCTTCGCGGGCCAGTACCTGGGCCACTTCATCGGGAATGCCGTGCAACAAATCGAATGAAGCCCGGCGTTGTTGCGGGTCAAGGCCCGCCAACAAACGGTCTTCACCCAACAGATTGCCCATCAGCCAACCGCCGTTACGGCCGGATGCGCCAAAACCTGCCGTTTGTGCCTCGATAATCGCGATTTTCAGCTCGGGCGCCTGGCGTTTCAGGTAATAAGCGGTCCACAGCCCGGTATAACCGGCGCCGATAATGGCCACGTTGACGTCCAGGTCATGGGCCAGGGCCGGCCGCGCCGCCAGCGGGTCGCCCAACTGGTCCATCCATAAACTGATATTTCGCCATGCCGGCATGCCAGGCTCCCCTGCCTCGTTTCGATAGGGGGATCCTAGAGCGTGACGTTATGGGCTGTCTTGCGCGCGTGCACGCAGAGAAATTTGTTTGACGTACGCCTTGGGCGACTGCCCGGTGTGCTGGCGAAACGCGCTGTAGAACGCCGATAACGAGTTGAAACCGGCGGCGAACGCCAGGTCATCGACTTTTATCGGCGGTACGGCCTTGTCCAGGCTGGCCAGTAAGTGTTGCAGCCGCGCATGGTTGACGTAGCGGTAGAAGCTCTGCCCCAGCACTTGGTTTAATAGGTAGGAAATCTGATTGCGGCTGTAGCCACATTCCTTGGCCACCCGTTGCAGATCCAGCGCCGGGTCCAGATAAGGTTGCTGCTGCTCAAAATAGTGCTGCAGGTCGTTGGCCATATGCCCCAGTTGCTGGGGCGACAAGCCCAGGCGACTGACGGTCGGGCGTACGGCCTGGGTCGGTTGCTCATGCACCAGCGACGCGTACTCATTGACCTGCCAGATCAAGCCGTCACGTACAGTGATCGCTTCGCTGGTGCGGAAGGACACCAACCCCTGGCCACCCCGCAAGGTGATGCGGTACTGGATGAAGGCGGTGTCACCGTCGGCGCGAATGCGGTCAGTGTGCTCTATGGCCTCGTCCGGCCCACGGGGCATGCTGGCCTGCAGGTACTCACGCAGTTCGGGGTAGCGCACTACGCGGTTCTGGAAGAAATCGTGGTACTGGATGTCCGGATGGTAGTAGGACATGACCCCGTCCAGGTCCCGATGGCGCCAGCACAAGTGGTGACGCAGCACCAAGTCACCGGTGGCCTGGGTGTTTTGGCAATCATCGGCTGCAGCGATGTCGGGCATTTAGGACTCTGCGGCGGGTAAACGGTTGAGATTGCCGAATTTCAGCAACCCCTTCAAGGGTTGATCAGCGCTGATCACTAGTGGCCTTTTGCCTAATTTGAGGCCGGGCTTGATCTATGTCAAAGAGTCGGAAAACAACCGCCGAATGGAAGGAAAAAAGTCACATGCCAGTTGCGAACGAATGCTATTTTGAAGTTCTACAACCATGACCAGAGACGGTCCTGGCCCTGCCGCGAGCTAAAGGAAGCGCTCAATGAACAAGGTGGGCAACATGAATAAAGTGACGTTCCCCAACGCGTGCCAGCTGATGCGCTGGCATTTTCATCCGATAGGCTTCGAAGGCAGCATGGATGCGCCTGGCAGCATGATCGTGCGCCTGTTCAACCGGGTCAGTGGCGAGACGTTGATCGCCATCGCCGGCATCCCCTGCGCCACCGTGATGAATGCTTCCGATGTGGAGCGAATTATCGAGGCGGTGGAGGATGAGTTGGAGTCCTTTGTACCACCGCTGTCTTTACGCGCCTGAGTCAATCAGCCGAAGCACCTGGGCGGCACTGCCTGGCTCATCCACGCCGATCGTCGAAGAACGCTTTCTTGCCGTCCACCCGTTCCGAGGCCCTGGGTACATTCACACCCAGGCCTTCCGGTTTCTCTACGTACCAATAGCAGTGGCTGACGGCCCGGGTGATGCCGACGTAGGCCAGGCGCAATACTTCATCTTTTTGCGCCGTGTCATAAGGCTCGCTGTCACCCTCATTACCCAGCCCGGCCATGCGGTAGACCTGGTTCTTGTAGGGCGAACTGGTGACGTGCTGGCAATCGCCCAACAGGAAGACCGCATCCGCCTGCAGGCCCTTGGCGCTGTGATACGTCAGCTGTTTCAATCTGCGTGCCGCCGGCGGCAAGCTGGAATCCACATTAACTACCGACTGAATATGCTCTTGAATCAATAGCTTATCGCTGCTTTTTCTATACAGCATTAACACCGACTCGCCCCTTTGGTAATGCTCCAGCAGCGTACGCCCCAGCGCCGCGTCGTCGCGTTCCAGCACCACTACCGGCACCAAGGGCTTGGGGATGCCACTGGCCTTGGCCCTTTTGCCGGGGATCGCCGGGGCGCTGCGCACGACATGCTCGGCGGCGTCGATGATGTGCTGATGGCTGCGGTAGTTCTCGCCGAGCATCACACGGGTGGTCGTGGGCGACGGGAATTCCTTGTTGAAGGCCATGAAGTATTGGGGCGAACTGCCACGCCAACCATAGATCGACTGCCAATCATCACCCACGCACAATAACGAAGAACGTTGCGCCCCACGCCCCACGTGCATCGCCGGGCCGCGGCTGCGGATTTCGCGCAGGCTGGCACGGACCCAAGACACGATCTGCGGCGAGATGTCCTGGAACTCATCGATCATCAGGTGCGACATCGGGCGCAGCAGCGGGTCGCTGAGCAACTTGAGGTTTTCGGGGGTATTTTCGCCGAACAGCGAGAACATCCGGTTGTAAGTCATAATCGGCGGCGACTGGTCGAGCAGGTGATCTTCCAGGGCTTTCCAGAAAATGCTCAAGGCTTCGAAGAAGAACCGGTCGGGGTCGTCCTTGGCGAAGCTCATCCGGCCCACGGCGGTGGGCACGTCCAGGCCAAGGTTCTCGATAAAGCCGGCAGCCGTGACAAAGCTGTCCAGCAACGGCGCCGAGACCAATTCCCCCTTGACCTTGTAGTCGAAACCGGGACCCGCCGTAGCTTCACCCGCCAGGGTGCCCAAAAGCCGTTTAGACGACTCATAGCTATCAAGCCAAATCAAAGGCTTACGGCAGAAAGCTTGAAATAAGGTTCGCTTCACCGCCCATTCCGCGCGCACTGCCAGTTTGGCGTTGGGGCGGGTTATCTGCGGGTTTTCCCGCGAATCGAAGCCCAACACCACCCAGGCATCCAACTCAGGGATGTAGCCATGGCAATGAAACTGCGCGCCATTGATCTCAAAGGTCTGCCGGCTGGGTTCGATACCCTTTATCGGCCAGGCGCCTGCGCGAAACCACAGGTCTTCGATGACATCGCAGAGTTCTTCATCGCGCTTGGCCGCCAGTTCGGTCACCGCCATGCGCTTTTGCACATCCGGGTGATCGCGTTCCAGCTCCTTGAGTTGCAGGCCCTGGCGCGCCAACGGCACGATCAGTTCACGAAAGCGCTCATGGCGGCCATGCAGGCGGTGGTAGCAGGCATTCATCTGTTGGCGCTGCGCATCGCTGATACGCAGGTCGAACGGGTTGCCTTCGGCCTCCTCGACATCGCTGCCGAGGTTTTCGAAAGCCTGCAGCCGTTCAAAGCCCGGCAAGCTGCGCACCATGGGCAGAATGCGCGAGTGGAAGGTGCGCACTACGGCTTGGGCCTCTTTGATGCCAAGGGGTTGGCCCCACAGGCTGAGAATCTCCATGAGCTTGCTGATGAAGTCTTTGCGTGATTCACGGGTGAAGGTCACCACGGTCATCGAACTGAGCTCGAAGCCCAGATAATGGGTCAGCAGCAGGATACGCAGCACCAGGGAGGTGGATTTACCGGCACCCGCGCCGGCGATGACCGAGGTCGAGGGCGTATCGCTGAAGATCATCTTCCATTGCGCCGCGCTGGGCTGGGCATGCTCCGGCAGCAGTCGCGCCACGTCGGCCTTCATGCGCTTTTTCACATCCGCGGTCAGGGGCAGGCGCCAATCGTCGAACAGGCTGTCGTCTATCCTCGGTGCGCGATGCTCGTCCGGGCGAAAGTCGCGGATCAGCAGGACTTGCCGGCCCTCTTCGATGCCATCGGCCTTACCCTCGCGATAGCCATATTCCACGCCCGCCTCGTGCCCGCTGCGAAAGCCATCAGCCTGTCCATGCAGCCAGGAGAACCGATGCTGAGCGCGCAAACGGGTCAGGCCATGCCCGAACAGGCGCGCCGCCAGGCGCTTGAGCAGGGGCATTTCAGCTATTGGGCGCAGCTCGGGCGGTAGATCGGGCTTTTGTTGCGGCACGCGGACTCCTGCGATGTGCTTGGCTTTGACAAGTGCGCCATGGTCGCCGGAATCGGCGCTCAGTTCCAGCCAATTGCTTTGTCGTCATGCAGTTAGGCGATGAAGTGAAAGTCAAAACGCGCGCAACCCATCTAATCGGCTGATAGGAATCAGGCACTTTTTACGCTTTTTATCGATCATCCACTCCCGGAAAATGGGGCCATACACAGGAGACGATCATGCTTGAACTTCGACCATTCAACACCCTGGGCGGCGCCCATCACGGCTGGCTGGACGCTCATCACCACTTTTCATTCGCCGAGTACCACGACCCCGAACGCATGCACTGGGGCAACCTGCGGGTGTGGAACGACGACATCATCGCGCCAGGCACCGGATTCCCACAGCACTCACACCGTGACATGGAAATCATCACCTATGTGCGTGAAGGCGCGATCAGCCACGCCGATAACCTGGGCAACAAGGGCCGCACCGAGGCCGGCGACGTACAGGTGATGAGCGCCGGCACCGGTATCGCCCACAGCGAATACAACCTGGAAGCCACGCCGACCAAGATCTTCCAGATCTGGATCATTCCAAACCAAACCGGGCTGGCGCCGTCCTGGGGAGCCAAACCGTTTCCCAAAGGGGATCGCGAGGGCTTTGTGACCCTGGCCAGCGGCAAGGCCGGCGACAGCGAGAGCCTGCGCATTCGTGCGGATGCACGCCTGGTGGCAGCGAACCTGAAAGCTGGGGAGACTGCCGAATACCGGCTGGACAGCGGACGCCGTGCTTATCTGGTGCCGGCTACCGGTGTGATTGAAGTCAACGGCTTGCGCGCACACGCTCGAGACGGCGTTGCGGTGGAGGATGAGCAGGTGTTGCGGGTGACGGCGATTGAGGACAGCGAGATTGTCCTGGTCGATCTGGCCTGATCCTCATCCCTGCACGTCATCATCAATGTGGGAGCGGGCAAGCCCCCTCCCACACTGCTATTGCGATTACTGTGAAATGGCGCCGTCTACCAGCACCTGCGCCTCTTCCACCAATTGCTTGAGGTGATCTTCACCAATAAAGCTCTCGGCGTAGATCTTGTAGATGTCCTCGGTACCCGATGGGCGCGCCGCGAACCAGCCATTTTCGGTCATTACCTTCAAGCCACCGATCGCCTGGTTGTTGCCCGGCGCATGACTGAGGATCTGCTGGATGCTCTCCCCGGCCAACTGCGTGGACGTGACCTGCTCTGGTGACAGCTTGCCCAGCAGCGCTTTCTGCGCCGGGGTGGCCTTGGCGTCGACACGGATGGCGAACGGTTCGCCCAGCGCGTCAGTCAGGCCACGGTAGATCTGGCTTGGGTCCTGGCCTTTGCGCGAGGTCATTTCCGCCGCCAGCAAGGCCGGGATCAGGCCATCCTTATCGGTGCTCCACACGCTGCCGTCTTTACGCAGGAACGAAGCGCCGGCGCTTTCTTCGCCGCCAAAGCCCAGCGAGCCTTCGAACAGCCCATCGGCGAACCACTTGAAGCCCACCGGTACTTCGTACAGGCGACGGCCGATGCGTGTCGCAACGCGATCAATCAAGCCGCTGCTGACCACGGTCTTGCCCACGGCAGCGTCGGCACGCCAATCAGGGCGGTTCTGGAACAGGTAGTCAATCGACACTGCCAAGTAGTTGTTCGGTGCCAGCAGGCCGCCGGACGGGGTGACGATGCCGTGGCGGTCGTGATCCGGGTCGCAGGCGAAGGCGACGTCGAAGCGCTCCTTGAGGCCGATCAGGCCTTGCATGGCGTAGCTCGACGACGGGTCCATGCGGATCTGGCCGTCCCAGTCCACGCTCATGAAACGGAAAGTGGAGTCGACTTCGGTGTTCACCACGTCCAGGTTCAAGCGGTAGTGTTCAGCAATCGCCGACCAGTAGCGCACCCCTGCTCCGCCCAATGGGTCAACGCCCAGGCGCAGGTCCGCGCTGCGGATGGCGTCCATGTCGATCACATTGACCAGGTCGGCCACGTAGCTGTTGAGGTAATCATGGCGATGGGTGGTGTCAGCCTTGAGCGCTTGCGCGTGGGTGATGCGCTTGACCCCGGCCAGCTTGTTGGCCAGCAGCTCGTTGGCTTTGGCTTCGATCCACTTGGTGACGTGGGTATCGGCCGGGCCACCATTGGGTGGGTTGTACTTGTAGCCACCGCTTTGCGGCGGGTTGTGGGACGGCGTGATCACAATGCCGTCCGCCAGGCCGCTGGTGCGGCCACGGTTGTAGCAAATAATGGCGTGGGAAATCGCCGGTGTCGGGGTGTATTCATCCCCTTCGGCCAGCATTACGTGCACGCCGTTGGCGGCCAGGACTTCCAGCGCGCTGGCGCCGGCCGGCGTCGACAGGGCATGGGTATCCAAGCCCACAAACAGCGGGCCATTGATACCTTGGGCTTCACGGTAAAGGCAGATGGCCTGGCTGATAGCGAGCACATGCCATTCGTTGAAACTCAGCTCGAACGAGCTGCCACGATGCCCCGAGGTGCCGAAAGCCACACGCTGGGTGGAGATTGCTGCATCAGGCTGGCCGGTGTAATAGGCCGTGACCAGTCGCGGGATATCCACCAGCAACTGGGCTGGTGCCGGCTTGCCCGCAAAAGGACTGATAGTCATGCATAAACCTCGAAAAGAAGGATTCGGAAAAAATGACAGTTTACTGAGAGTTGGACTACTTCGCGACGATATCGATCCGACAATCATTGGAGAATTTTCATACGCTAGTCGGTCTGCGCCTCGCGCAGTGCCTGCGCCAGGGAATCCAGGGTGATATCCAGGTTGAGGTGCCCATTGAACGTGTGGCTCAGCCGCATATGCTGATGGTGCAAGCCACTGAGACTGAACAGTTCACCCGGGCCAATCACGACCTGTTGAGCAACCATGCGCTGGAACACCTGGCGCATATCCACCGCCGCCACCGACTGTAACCAGAAGCTGGCGCCGGCGATGGGCATTCGATAGGTCACGCGCCCGTCCATGCGCGCATCCAGGCGCTGACTCATGGCCTGTGCCTGCTCGCGCAAATGCTCACGCAGCGTCTGCAGGTGCAGGTCGAACCGGCCATCCTGGTAAAGCTGGGCAATGGCGCGCTGACGGATAGACGACAGCCTGAATGAGCGCAACAGGAATTGGCGCTGCAGCTCGCTGCTCAGGTGCCGTGACAAGGCATAACCGAAAGGGGCTTCCGGACCGAGTACCTTTTCGAATGAAGAGAAGACGATCAGCCGCTCCGGGTTGACCAGGTTTCGCAAGGGGACCGGGGACGACGCGAAGCTCAGTTCACCGAATGTATCGTTCTCCAGCAACCAGCAGCCATAGTGGTCCAGCAGATGGGCCACGCCCAGCCGCTCCTCGGCCGACAGGGCAATGCCCGACGGCATGCTGACCACCGATGACAACAGCACCAGGTGCACCGGCTCGTGACGCAGCAAGTGTTCGAGCGTGTCCAGGTTGAGGCTGCCGCCGGCCTGCCAAGGCAACTCGACGACCCGCACACCGGCCGCCTGCAACAGGCGCAAAATCAGATAATCACAGGGGGACTCAACCACCACCACGCTGCCCTTGAGCCCCAGAGCGTCAATCAGGATCTCCAATACACCCTGCAAGTCTGCGCCGATGTACACGTCATCGGCTTGCCAGCACCGTGTGGGCGACGAGGTGTAGCGCGCCGCCAACGCCGTGCGCAGCTCCCAAACGCCGCAGGGTTGCAACCAGGGTTGCAGGTGATGCGGATGTCGCCGCACCAGTTGGCGCTCCAGCATCAGCAGTGCTCCATCGAGCGAGCCCAACAGCGCCGGCTCGTCACCACTGAGTACGACCATCGCCGGACGCCGCGCCGCCGCATACAACCGCTCAAGCAGATCGGCGCCGGTCATCACTTGCGGCTTGACCGTCGCAGGCCAGGCAAAATAACCGGATTTGGCCACCGAGTAGACCCGTCCCTCCTTTTCCAACAATGAGTAAGCGTACTGAATCGTCGAGATCGACACGTTCAACCGTGCCGACAACTGCCGCAGGGACGGCAGTTTGACCGGTATTTCCAGGCTGACTTCGTTGATCAGGTTGATCATGTAGCGGTACACCGCCTGGTAAGCGAAATCCGCCTGTCGCTCACCGCGCAGGGTCATTGCCGCTTACCTGAACTGACAAACCGATGCACGCGGCTAACGCCCTGACAACTGTGCAGCCTGCGCCTGGACCAGATGCCGGTCGCACAGTTGGGCAGTCCGCCCGATCTGCATCGGCCGCTTGCGATAGAGGAGTTGCAATAACGGCAGCGACAACCCGCTGGTGTCGACCGCCCATTGCTGCAACACATCGCCGGCAGGCTTGCCTTGCAACACGTTGTGCAGTTCGGGGAGCGCCACCAGCATGCCTGGGTGGCATTGGCGCAGGTAGCCTTCGAGTCGCTCGCCGTGGTGAATGAATGGCGAGAACAGCAGGCAAGTCAATTGCCCTTCATCCAGGCCAAAAAACTCCTGGGCATAGGTGGCTGACAGAATACGTCCGTCGTCACCGCTTGCCTCCTCAATCAGGTGGTGTGGAATCTGTCGACGGTACATGTAGTCCATTGCTTGTCTGATAAAACTATCCACCCCTTCCTCGTAGGAAAGCTCTCGCAGGCATTGCGCCTGCAGCCCATGCATATGCGCCATCAGCAACGGATTGGGGAATCCCGGATGGCTGAAATGAAACGCGAAGGGGTCCGGTTTACGGGCCAGGAACTGCGTGAGCAGCGGTGCCGAGGTAACGTCCACGCCCTCCAGCAGATCGTCGATGCCGATATACGCCAGATGACGGTGCCCACTCCGCCCCGCACTGTCGCTCTCCACATACTGTTCGCCGTAGAGTTCGCGGTAACAACCGGTACTCCACTCTTCCATACGTGCATACAACGCATTGAGCGATAACGGCCTGCCGGGCGCCACGGTGATACCCGCCGCGATGGCGGTCTTTTTGAGCCAGGCAAGGTACTGGCTTTGCTTGCGCGCAGAATCGCCACTGACCACCGCATGCACTCCGCCGCCCCACGTAGAGGCCCGCTGGTAGAAATCCCCCAGGCGCAAGTAGGTGTCGCTACACAATGTCGCCCTGATATCGCCGGTGGTCACGTGCCCTATCATCAGCATGTTGCGCCGGCTGACCTCACGCCCCGCACTCGACGCCGGGCGCTGATGATTGAAAGGCAACACCTCCTGATTCTCCACCAGCAGCAGGTCTACGCGAGGGTCGTCGTGGAAGAACAACGCGCTGTAGCCTTGCTGCAGGGTATCCAGGGTTGCCTGGGTCATGCCCGCATGCCGCAAGGTTGCCACGCGCAGATGAAATGTCTTGGGCGCGCGCCCGGCGATGGTCAATTGAGCCGCCCGAAGCAGCGCCAGGGTGTAACTGCTGACAGCACCGCCGCCATGGGCGACAAGTACCTTGTAGTCACCTACTTGCTCCATGCCGCCGGCGGCCACCACAATTCGCTGAATCAATAATTGAAGTGCGGTACGTTCGGCACGCGTAAAGTGTCCGACCAACCGTTGCAGAACTTGATGATAAACATAGTTCATGGCTTGCTCGTGAATTGCGCTCATTGCTTTACTACCCGAGTTGAAATATCAGTTTCAAGCAACTGCCAAGAGCAACTGCCTGACCTATTACATCTGTAGGTTTATTGCTCATTACAGGGCATGAGGATGAATCAACATTAGCACCCTGCAACAAACCCACCGGAGCTTCCCTGGCGGTACTTTAGAGCCCAGCCCCCTGCAAGGCCGCGATCCTGCGCACCCCACAACGGAAACAGGACTAGCCCTAGGAATAATCCGATAGCGTCCTACACCGCTTTAACTAATAGATTAGGGAAATATCCGACCAATATTAATTTGCCCTCTCACCCGACTCCTGAATAAACACCCAGGCATCCCGGATAAACTTTTTATACAGACAGGCAGGCCAACATTAGTTTTGACGAGGCGACGTGGGAGTTTCAGATAGTCAATCATTGCTCAGTCCTTGAGATGACAGTGAAGGCACAATTATCGGCACTCAAATAATGATTAACAGATACAGAAGAGCGCCAGAAACCCGTTCAGATGATCAACCGGCCAGACTTTAATGGCGACCACACAACAACGCCGCGCTGGAATTCAGGGCGGCGCAAGGGGCAAAGGTATTGTTTGCAGGGCGCAAGAGCCCGGGGGAGGCTTAACCCAGGTGCAGGTTAAGCCCTGACAAATGGCGTATTTGCCTCATCCGCTCGGACCCAGGCGCGCTCATTTGCGAATACTCCTACAGCTCAAACAGCCTCAACTTGCAAGGCAACCCGCTCGCGGCACGGGCATTCGTCCATGTAGCGGTGCGCTTCGACGAACTGGCTGAACGGAAACACCGTGGTTTTCAACGGCACCAGCACGCGGTCGGCGGTCAGTTGGTTGATATCACGCAACGCACGTTGCAGCGCCACCTGGTCCTGGATGATCCCCAGCTCTGGCTTACCGGTGAAGTTACCGATGCAGTGGACGAAAAACTGAATGTTCTTCTGGAACGCGGCACAGGCCGGGAAAGGCGTCTGGTTGCCACCCTGCAGGCCATACAGCACCAGGCTGCCACGCGGTGCCAGTACATCGCCGAGCAGCGACATCTGTGGGCCACCGAGGCCATCGAACACCACATCCACACCGCGGTTATCGGTATATTTGTTGATCTGCATGAGCAGGTCCTGCTCTTCAGTCACGATCACCTTCTCTGCGCCCAGGGAGAGCAGATACTCGCGTTCCGCGCTGTCCTTGGTCGCGGCAATCACTCGCACACCCAGGGCTTTACCCAGTTGCACGAACGAAGGCCCCGCGCAGTGGCTGGCGTCAGTCACCAGGGCAAACTGGCCGGGCTTGACCCGTGCAAGGTCCACATAAGCAAAGTAGGCAATCAACAGCGGCGTGTAGTGCACGCTGGCTTCAATGGGGCTCAAGACGTCCGGGTAGCGGGTCAAGGCCGAGCGAGGCAGAACGATCTGTTCGCCATACACCGGGTAGTCGTTGGGGCTCTCGGCCGGAAAACTGGCCACCTTGTCACCCACTGCCAGGTCGTCAACGCCGTCACCCAGGGCGACAACCACCCCGGCCATCTCATGGCCAAGGCCCGACGGTAGACGAGCGTGGGAAGACGCCAGGTTCTGACGCCAAAGAATGTCGTACCAACTGATGCCGATCGCATCGACGCGCACCTGCACTTCGCCCGGTGCGGGCTGTGCGGCTGCATGCTCTTCGCACTTGAGCACCTCGGCCGGACCAAACTTGTGAAAACGAATCGTGCGGGACATCGCAAACCTCGTCAAAGTAACCTCTAATGCCATGAACTCTATCTGGGCTTTCCAGGCAAGGCCACCGGTCGCCATTAATAGTCAACATGCCTGCCATTGATTCCGCATCTGAGGAATAGACCCCAACGATCGTAAGAAACTCAATTAGCCGGTGCAGAGTACCAGTCTTTACCCGTAAGATTCATGCCGGTCATGCTTTTGAATGGAATCCAAGGTTCTGAATATGGCCGCTCTCGTCAAGTTTGCTGACTCTTCCAGGACACAAGATGAACCGTAACGACCTGCGTCGTGTCGACCTTAACCTCTTGATCGTATTCGAAACCTTGATGCATGAGCGCAGTGTGACCCGCGCCGCCGAGAAATTGTTCCTTGGCCAGCCGGCCATCAGCGCAGCCTTGTCACGCCTGCGTGGGTTGTTCGATGACCCGCTGTTCGTGCGTACCGGGCGCAGCATGGAACCATCGGCCCGCGCCGTGGAAATCTTCGCACTGCTCTCCCCGGCCCTGGACTCGATCTCGACCGCCGTCAGCCGTGCCGCCGAGTTCGACCCGGCCACCAGCACCGCGGTCTTCCGTATCGGACTGTCCGATGACGTCGAGTTCGCCCTGCTGCCCCAACTGCTCAAGCGCCTGCGCGCCGAAGCTCCGGGCATTGTGCTGGTGGTGCGCCGAGTCAACTACATCCTGATGCCGGGCCTGCTGACCTCCGGCGAAATCTCCATCGGCGTCAGCTACACCGCCGACTTGCCGGCCAACGCCAAGCGCAAAGTACTGCGCCGCAGCCTGCCGAAACTGTTACGCGCCGACAGCGTACCCGGCTCCCTGAGCCTGGACGACTTCTGCGCCCGCCCCCACGCACTGGTGTCGTTCGCGGGCGACCTCAGCGGCTTTATCGACGAAGAGTTGGAAAAACTCGATCGCAAGCGCCACGTCGTACTGGCCGTGCCGCAGTTCAACGGGCTGGGCACACTGCTGGCAGGCACCGACATCCTCGCCACCGTGCCGGACTACGCAGCCGAGGCCCTGACCTCCGCCGGCGGCCTGCGCGCCGAAGACCCGCCGCTGCCGGTGCGCAGCTTCGAGCTGCACATGGCATGGCGTGGCTCACAGGATAACGATCCGGGGGAACGGTGGTTGCGGTCGCGGATTCAGATGTTTTTCGGGGATCCGGACAGTCTATAAGTGTCGTCGGGCGGGCTGTTCAATCTGATCATTTCTGCCTTTCCACAAACCATGGAGCTCCATCCACTTCCAGAGTATTGCCACACTTGGTGGCATATTTGACGGCATGCTTTGGATGGTTTGAAAAGGATGCTCCGAGCCCGAGGCCAAGCAGACTATTGATGAGAATGGGATGGGTGCACTGAGGAAACAATGAATCCTCGACCCTACCCCATATCAATGACCGAGCCGTAGTGAGCGTCCCCATCACGCTCATCAAATGCGCACTAATGTAAAAAAGGTGATGGCATAATGCCTTGGTAACCGGCAAAATCCACACGTTCCCAACGGATTTGAAGGATCGGTTCCGATGACATGGCCAGTCACGCTGAAACTCGACAGCGCAGCCTACCCGCTTGGCGTGGTGCAACGCACCGCTTATTCCCTGGCCGACACTGTCACGATCCAGGTCGGCATTGAAGCCAATCAGATAAGCCTCACAGCCAACCCTGCTGAAGCAAGGCTAACGCTTTCTCCGGAGCAGGCTCACTCGCTGATCCTTCAGCATCTGAACGACTTCGCCCTACGCGACCATATCAACCACGAAGCAGTGGGGTTGCGCGAAATCCTGGCCCGAGCCGCGCTCGCTGGATGTGGGCTTTCCCAGTGACCCTGATTGCGACAGACGCCAAGCACTACCGCTTGCTGCCTTTTCGATTCATGCGCATGAACACGGGACATGACCGTGACATCCTGCTCACCTCTGATACTGGTGAGTACATGCACGTGAATGACGCGCAACTAAAAGCTCTCAGTTACTACGACGTTCAAGCAGGCACACCTTTTTACAAGGACCTGCTGGCCCGCCACTTCATCTACGAACCAAGTCGCCACGACCCGCTCCCGGAAATGGCCGCGCAGTATCGCAGCCGCAAGGACTTCCTCTTCCAGGGCCCAGCACTGCACTTGTTCGTCGTTACATTGCGCTGCAACCACACCTGCCAGTACTGCCAGGTGTCGCGGGCCCCTCTGGGAGGAACCGGCCACGACCTGTCGGAAGCGGATGCACAGGCGGCGGTCGATCGCCTGTTCGAATCGAACGCTCCCGCCCTGACTGTGGAGTTTCAGGGTGGCGAGCCGCTTCTGGCCTTCGAGCGCGTCCGCCAGATTGTCGAATGGGTCGTTGAACGGAACGTGGTCGAACAACGGAATATCCAGTTCGTCACCACCACCACGTTGCACCACCTGACGGAGGAAATACTCGATTTCGCAGAACAACATGGCATCCAGTTTTCGACCTCGCTCGATGGACCGGCGACCTTGCACAATGCGAACCGCCCTACCCCGTCACGAGACTCCTACGAACGCACTGTAAAAGGCATCCAGTGGGTCCGTGAACGCCTTGGCCATGATGCAGTTTCCGCGCTGACCACGCTGACCTCAAGAAGCCTCGAACAACCTGAAGCAATCATCGATGAATATGTAAGCCTGGGTTTCTCCAGCATCTCGCTTCGGCCTCTGAGCCCTTATGGGTTTGCCACCAAGAGTGCCAACCGACTTGATTATCCTATTGAGCGATACCTGGCCTTCTACAAAAAAGCACTGGCCTACTTGCTGCACATCAACCAACAGGGCGTATACCTCTCAGAGAGTTATACGAGCCTGTTGCTGAAGAATATCCTGACCCCCTTCTCCTCCGGTTATGTAGACCTGCGCTCCCCTGCTGGCGCAGGTACTGCGGCGCTGGTTTACAACTATGACGGTTACGTCTATCCCTCGGACGAAGCCCGGATGTTGCTGGAGATGGGGGAAGATGGCTTGAGGCTCGGCACTGTGCAGCAACCCTTGTCTGAATTACTTGCATCGCCCGTTATGGATGTGCTGCTCGCCAGTGGTGTAGCAGAGGCGCTGCCGGGCTGCTCCG
Organism: Pseudomonas sp. MWU13-2517; assembly: GCF_023242545.1. Taxonomy (NCBI): domain Bacteria; kingdom Pseudomonadati; phylum Pseudomonadota; class Gammaproteobacteria; order Pseudomonadales; family Pseudomonadaceae; genus Pseudomonas; species Pseudomonas sp. MWU13-2517. Next base: position 42,624 of record NZ_JALMFA010000014.1, read on the forward strand.
ACTGCGCACTCGTCCCGTACTGTGGTGCAGACCCCGTCGAACACTATGCACGCCAAGCTGACCCGATCGGACATCGAGTGTTCAGCAGCTTCTGCAAGAAGAACATGGGGCTGCTTAGGCATCTTTTCGGTCTGCTTCGCGATGGCGATGACAACGTTCAGAGGGTGCTGCTGTCCTGGTTGAACAGGCGCTCTTACAACGATGTCCGGTTCCCGGGTTACAGGGGCTGATGGCGATGCTGCGCAAAGACACCCACTTCGAAATCCATCACCTCAATGAGCCGAAACTGCTCAAGGTCATCACTCTGGATGAGTTCATCGAGCAAGGCCTGGCTGTTTGTGCCGGAAGCGCTGACTTTGGTGACCTGCTGCTTTGGCTGCCAAACGAAGAACGGCTACGGAGCCCGCACCTGCTCTCATTGCCAGTGGGTGGATTCCTGACCCCGGAGCCATTGATCGGCGACTTCGATAGCGCGCGGCCACACCTGCATACCCCCAAAGATGCGGATGTCGTGCAGCCCGGCGATGTCATTGCTGTCACACCAGGCAACGCGTTGGTGCGAGTGCTCTATAGACGAGGTTCAGACAGCAACTTGTTGTTCATGACTGATCGTTGCAACAGCCTCTGTCTGATGTGCTCGCAACCGCCCAAAGATATCGATGATCGCTGGCACATCGAGGAGAACCTACGGCTGATCGACCTGATGGACCCAGGCGAGGAAAATCTGGGAATCAGCGGCGGAGAACCAACGCTTTATCGCGACGGTTTGCTCGAAATCCTGGCCAAGTGCAAAGCCGTTTTGCCGCAGAAATCCATTCATGTGCTCAGCAACGGGCGTCTGTTCCAAGACCCGAGCTGGATCGCAGCGCTCTCTGCCATCGGCCACCCTCAGTTGAGCTGGGGCATCCCGTTGTATGCCGACAATGCCGAAGACCATGACCATGTGGTGCAAGCTCCAGGCGCGTTCAGCGAAACCCTGCAAGGTCTTTACAACCTGGCGCGCGCCAACCAGATCATCGAAATACGCGTGGTGCTCAATCGCCTGACCACGCCACGCTTGCCCGAGCTCGCCCACTACGTATTCAGGAACCTGCCCTTCGTGCGACATGTTGCGCTGATGGGTATCGAAAGTACCGGCCTGGCCAGGAAGCACTACGAAGAGCTTTGGATCGACCCGCTGGACTACCAAGAGTCGCTGAGCCAGGCCACGTATTTCCTGTTCAACCGCGGAGTGCCGGTTTCGATCTACAACTTGCCCCTCTGCCTGATCCCGGCCCACCTTTCACGTTTCGCCCGCCAGAGCATCTCGGACTGGAAGAACCTCTTCATCGATACCTGCCAGCAATGCGCTGCCGTTAAACATTGCTCTGGCTTCTTCAAATCCCACACCGACCGCTGGCAGAGCCGCGGTGTACAACGACTATCGACCGAGGCCTTTAGCGCCTATGCAAGGAGTGCACAGTGAAAATGCTCGACCGCTGGAAAGTCCTGATCAGTGGGATCAGCTTGCTGCCAATGGCAGGTACCACCCTGGCACAGGGTGGCCATCTATCGCTCGCCGATGCGAACTGGCAACCCAACGACAAACTACAGCCTCCAGTATTTGCCGATACGCTTAATGCGCCAAACACCGTCAACATCTATGCCGCACATCGCTCGCACAGTTCCCACCGGTCCCACAGTTCGCACAGCTCTCACTACAGCGGCTCGGGTGGCTATAGCGCACCTCGCTACTACAGCCCACCCGCTACCAGCACCCGAAGCTACAGCACGCCGAGCGCTTCAAGCAGCAACAGCCTTTATCAGTCATCTGGCACTACCAGCGGGACAAGTTCGAGCACTTCAAAGGGCCGCGCGACCAATGAGCAGAAAAGCAACCTGGTCACCCGTGTGCAGACCGCGCTGATGGTGCGCCAGTATTACCAAGGCACCATTGATGGGGTAATGGGCAAGGCGACACGGGGTGCGTTGATGGCCTTTCAGATGGACAGTGGGCTGACCGTGAATGGTCGAATGGATACGCCATCGCTGAATGCATTGGGGATCAAGATTCCATAAGTCGCATGGGATCTGGCGCTTACTCAGCAATACGTACGGATACGGAATGGCAAGGATTGATCTGAAAGTCCCCTTCTCAGAAAAAGATGAAGCGAAATCACTCGGTGCCAGGTGGGACCCGGGCCTGAAGACTTGGTACATCCCCGAGGGGGTCGACATCGGCCCCTTGGCTCGATGGCTGCCCGTAACAGAGCACGCGGACCTGGAGCACGGACCTGAATTTAGTGTCAGAGCTCAGTATTACTTCATCATAGAGTCAGTATCCGACTGCTGGGGCTGCTCTAATTTGACCCGCGTGTTTTCGTTCAAGCTGCCCGAGCAGCACGAAGAGTTCGATTACTACGAGGATGAGGACGAAGATTTCGCGCTCACAAGCAACCTCGGCGAATGGAAGTGCCGTGGATATCGCGGAACGGTCTCAAATGTCGCCAGCCTCTCTCCCTCGGTCACGAAGCAGATCCATCGCTTCACCAACCAGTTCAAGCAGGCCTACAGCAAAACGGTAGGCCGCCGTTACCTGATGAATCACTGCGAAAACTGCGGAGCAAAGCTCGGCGATTTCTTCATGCACAGCGAACCTGGCGGAGCTTTCTTCCCGACCTCACCACAAGAAGCCAGGCGGATGACTCTCATCAGAATCAATGAGCGGTTCGACGCCAACTGCAGCGTCGGCTTTGCATCCGAAGATTTTTTCGACTGGATGAAAGTTCGCGAGCAGCCCTGATTACCCTACCCAATCCCGGACTGCCCGAGGACCTCGGGGAGTCAAGCCCACCTTTGGTGAATCGCCCCAAAAATTCTCACTTCCTATCCCTGATCATTAAATACTCTGAACTACCTCGTCACCACCTGCATCCACCTCATACCCACAATGAGGAAATCACTATGGCTACCCCACAGGAAAATCTACTCGATTGGCTGCGCGATGCCCATGCGATGGAGCAACAAGCCGAGAAGATGCTGAAGGCTCAATCCGCTCGCTTGGAGCATTACCCAAAACTCAAAGCACGCATTGATCAACACGTTGAGGAGACGCTGGGCCAGCAACAATTGATCGATGGCTGCCTGGAACGCTTGGGTGGCAGTGCGTCGACCATCAAGGACATGACTGGCAAGCTAATGGCATTCGGCCAAGCCGTAGGTGGCTCGCTGATGAGCGACGAAGTGGTCAAGGGCGCAATGGCCGGCTACGTGTTTGAAAACGTCGAGATCGCAACTTATACGGTGCTGATTGCCGCCGCGAAAGCCGCAGGCGATAAGCAGACTCAAGCGGCCTGCGAGAAGATACTGCCGCAGGAAAAGGCAATGGCTAAATGGATTCTCGATCATCTGCCTGAAATTACTGAGGCGTTTCTCGCCCGATCCGAAGACCCCGAGCTGGAAGCGAAAAAATAAACTCAAGTGCGCAGTCTTAACCGGCTGCATGCTTAGTTACATATATAAAACTTATCGCAGAACCAATAAAACGCTGAGCTAATTAAAGATGATCAGGCCTCGCCAACATCACGAGGCCTGATCCATTCAACCCGCATTACGATTTACGGCCACCTCCGTGGCTGTTTTCTCCGCCCTTCTTGCCGGCCTCGGACGCCTTCTCACGGTCCTGGGCAAAGTTGCCGCCGCTGCCGCTGCCCTGCCCGCCGGAGCCCGAAGATTCGCTGGCTTGACGCCCGCCACCGTGGCTGTTTTCACCGCCTTTCTTGCCGGCTTCGGCCGCACGCTCCTTGTCGTTGGCAAAGTTGCCGCCCGATGCCTGGCCACCTTTACGACCTGCTTCGGAGGCTTTCTCTGGGTCGTTCGCAAAGTTGCCTGGATTCTCGTTGCCTTTGTTAGCCATGTCAGTTCACCTCGTGAGTTAGTTAACGAGCCATCGACTCGTGTAGTTGTGAGTAACTCCCACGTCGTGAAGTTTGAGATAAATTGCAGAGGCTGGACGAGCGGACACCCGTGGATAGTTCATGGGCATTCACAAACTTCCGATCATTGGAACTCGCCGCTTCGCTAGTTATACCGCTCGTCTCCCGAGGCGCTTTTAATTACAACGAACTATTTCAACGCCTTTCGAAGAGTGTGTGAACCGCAAACGCGCTTGGGCTTCAGCGCGACGTTATCGGTTAATTTCAAGGAGACGAAAAATGTCAGAACCTTCCCTTAGATGCGCTTGTTCGACATGCACGTGCACGCTTTATTCCGACCGCGTCTACCCGCGTGACGGCGCAGACTTTTGCAGCCAGGCCTGTGCCGATATGCATCCCGGCGGGCAGCCCTGCCCGACGGTGGATTGCACCTGCGAGCAAAGCGTGGCCACCTCGCAGCGCAACGTCAGCGATTCGCAACTCGATCAGGCATTGGAAGAAAGCTTTCCCGCCAGCGATCCGATATCACCCTGACCTCTACCCCTGGTGCGCCACCGTCCGGTGGCTGTACTCCACACGCGCCGCGCCTGGTTGAATGAGCCTGGCGCCTTCCGTTTCTGGTCGAGGTAGAGCACTGATGCGTACGCTCAAGCGTTGCCTATTCATCACCTTAGCAAGCCTGCTTCTGTCGGGCTGCGACTTCATTCTGTTCAACCCGAAGGGCCAGGTCGGGATCGAGGAGCGCAACCTCATCATCCTGGCAACGGCATTGATGCTGATCGTCGTCGTCCCAGTGATCGTGATGATGTTCTGGTTTGCCTACCGCTATCGCGCTTCCAACGAGAACGCCGACTATGCGCCGGACTGGGCCAGCTCCCACAAGATCGAGGCGGTGGTGTGGGGCGTGCCGCTGGTGATCATCATCATTCTTGGCGTCGTTACCTGGGAAACCACACACCGACTCGACCCCTACCGATCGCTCGACTCGGATGTACCGCCGCTGAATGTGCAGGTGGTGGCGACGGACTGGAAGTGGGTGTTCATTTACCCCGACCTCGGCATCGCTACGGTGAACGAGCTGGCGCTGCCGGTGCATACGCCGGTCAGCTTTACCGTCACCTCCGACGCCGCGATGACTTCGTTTTTCATTCCCGCGCTGGGTGGCCAGATCTACGCGATGGCCGGCATGCAGACCAAGCTGCATCTGATCGCCAACGAAACCGGGAAATTTCCCGGGATTGCCGCGAATTACAACGGGCCCGGGTTCTCCGATATGCAGTTCAACACCCTGTCCACTACGCCCGCCGAATTCGAGGCCTGGGTGAACACCGTCAAAAGCGCGCCGCAAACCCTCGACGCTAAAACCTACGCCGAACTGGCCAAGCCAACCCTCGGCCATCAGGTGACGTACTACGCAAGCGTCCACGACGGGCTGTTCCAGGCCATCGTCGACAAATACGAAGGGATGAATAAAGCCAGGCGCACCACAGCAAGCGAAACGGGCAACCCTGCTCAAAATCGGATGGCGGAGGAGCGTTGATATGTTTGGAAAACTGAGCTGGGACGCCGTCCCGACCGAACAACCCATCATCATGTACACGCTGGCGGTGGTCGCCTTGATCGGCGCCGGTATATTTGCCTGGGTGACCTGGAAAGGCTATTGGGGCTACTTGTGGCGCGAGTGGTTTACCTCGGTGGACCACAAGAAAATCGGCTGCATGTACATCATTGCCGCGCTGGTCATGCTACTGCGCGGGTTTTCCGACGCAATCATGATGCGCACCCAGCAAGCCATGGCCTCCAGCGGCGGGCCGGGCTATTTACCGCCGGAGCACTACGATCAGATTTTCACTGCGCACGGTGTGATCATGATTTTCTTCATGGCGATGCCGTTTGTGGTCGGCCTGATGAACGTGGTGGTGCCGTTGCAGATTGGCGCACGGGACGTGGCCTTTCCCTTTCTTAACGCGTTGAGTTTCTGGCTGTTCGTGGTCGGTGCGGTGTTGGTAAACATTTCCCTGGGCGTGGGCGAATTCGCGCGGACCGGCTGGGTGGCCTACCCGCCTTTATCCGGCATCGGCTACAGCCCCGGCGTGGGCGTGGACTACTACATCTGGTCACTGCAGATATCCGGGATAGGCACGTTGCTGACGGGGCTGAACTTCTTCGTGACCATCCTGAAAATGCGTACCAAGGGCATGACTCTGTTCAAGATGCCGATTTTCACCTGGACGGCGTTGTGCACCTCGATCCTGATACTGGGGGCGTTTCCGATCCTCACCGCCACGCTGTTCATGCTGTCGCTGGACCGCTACCTGGACATGCACTTTTTCACAAATGAGGCAGGCGGCAACCCGATGATGTACGTCAACCTCATCTGGGCGTGGGGACACCCCGAGGTGTACATCCTGATCCTGCCGGCGTTCGGGATTTTCTCGGAAATCGCCGCGACCTTCAGCCGCAAGCGCCTGTTCGGCTATGCCTCACTGGTGTGGGCGACCATCGCGATTACCGTGCTGTCGTTCATTGTGTGGCTGCACCACTTTTTCACCATGGGCGCCGGCGGCAACGTCAATGCGTTCTTCGGCATTATGACGATGATCATCGCGGTGCCGACCGGGGTGAAGATCTTCACCTGGCTGTTCACGATGTATAAAGGCCGCATCCGCTTTGAAACACCGATGCTGTGGACGCTCGGCTTTATCGTGACGTTCAGCATCGGCGGCATGACCGGCGTGCTGCTGGCGGTGCCGGGCGCGGACTTCCTGCTGCATAACAGCCTGTTTCTGATCGCGCACTTCCATAACGTGATTATCGGCGGCGCAGTATTCGGCTACATGGCCGGGCTGACGTACTGGTTTCCCAAGGCCTTCGGTTTCACCCTCAACGACCGGCTTGGCAAGATCTCGTTCTGGTGCTGGATCATCGGCTTTTACTTCGCGTTCATGCCCTCCTACATGCTCGGTTTCATGGGCATGACCCGGCGCCTCAACCACTTCAACAATCCGGAATGGCGCCCATGGCTGATGCTGGAGTTGGTCGGTGTGGGGATCATTCTGTGCGGCGTCGCCAGCCAGGCATTGCAGTTGTATGTGAGCATCAGGCACCGCGCGAAGAATCGCGACAAGACCGGCGACCCCTGGGACGGCCGCACGCTCGAATGGGCCACCTCATCGCCGCCACCCCTGTACAACTTTGCCGAGCAACCCACGGTCGATGACCTGGACGCGTATTGGGCCATGAAAGAACGCGGCACCCGCGTCACGCGCCTGACCGACTACCGGCAAATCCATATGCCGCGCAATACCAGCGCCGGCCTGATCATGAGCGGGTTCACCTTGGTCTGCGGCTTCGCGCTGGTCTGGCATATCTGGTGGATGGCGATCTTGGGCTTGGTGGCGACGGTCGTGACCCTGGTCATTCGCAGCAATGACGCAGACACCGACTATTTCATCCCCGCGCAGGAAGTGGCCCGGATCGAACACGCCAGGCTCAACGACCTGATGCAGGAGTGATCATGTCAGACATCGTATTGGACAAAGACATCGCCCACAGCCACGAACAGGGTCACGAAGACGCCGGTTCCATGCGAATTTTCGGCTTCTGGGTGTACCTGATGACCGACTGCATTCTGTTCGCGACATTGTTCGCGACCTATGCGGTGCTGCGCGACAGCGTGGCTGGCGGGCCTTCCTCAGCCGACATCTTCGAGGTGCCCTATGTGCTGATGGAGACCCTGCTGCTGTTGTTCAGCAGCATCACCTATGGCTACGCGATGCTGGCGATGAACCGCAATGACCGAAAAGCGCTGATTCGCTGGCTGGGCATCACGTTCGGGCTGGGTCTGGCATTCATTGGCATGGAGGTCTACGAGTTCCACCACTTGATCGCTGAAGGTCATGGCCCGAGCCGCAGCGCTTTCCTCACGGCGTTTTTCACTCTGGTCGGCACCCACGGCGCGCACGTCGCCACGGGGCTCGTGTGGATGGCCGTGTTGATGTGGCAGGTCAGTCGCCAAGGTATCACCACCACACAGGCGACGCGACTGAGTTGCCTCAGCCTGTTCTGGCATTTCCTTGATGTGGTGTGGATTTGCGTGTTCACCGTGGTTTATTTGTTGGGAGTGATCTGAGATGTATAACCAGAGTGACGTTAAGAGTACCGCCGGCTCCAGCCATGGCAACAGCCGGATCTACCTGGTCGGGTTCGTGTTGTCACTGGTGCTGACACTGATCCCGTTCGGAATGGTGATCTTCCCCACCCTGCCCCGTAGCACCACCTCCTGGCTGGTGGTGGTCAGCGGCGTGGTCCAGGTGTTCGTCCACTTCAAGTATTTCCTGCACCTGGATACCGCCGCCGAGCAACGCTGGAACCTGGTCGCGCTGGTGTTTACGGCGGTTATCATTTTGCTGCTGGTGGGGTTATCGCTATGGATCATGAGCAGCATTCACCTGAAGATGCTGGCGCACTGAAACGCATGGCATCCCCCCATGCACGCATGGCTGGAACGGGCAACGCCCGGCATCGTCATGGGATCGTATTGGGTTTTGCATTCAACGGGTTTAACCCAAGGCTGTATCTAGAAACATCATCACCGCGAAACCCAGCATCAGGCCAAGTGTTGCAGAAGTTTCATGACCGTTGCGATGGGTCTCGGGAATCACCTCATGGGACACTACAAAGATCATCGCCCCCGCCGCCAGGCCAAGCGCAATCGGGTAACCCAGGGCAAACCCGCTGGAAATGCCCAAGCCTACTACCGCGCCGATGGGCTCCATCAGCCCCGAACCTATCGCGATGAGTGCCGCTTTGAACGCGGACACACCGGTGACACGCAGGGCCAAGGCCACCGCGAGGCCTTCGGGGATATCCTGAATGGCGATGGCCGTGGTCAGCGGCATGCCCACATTCAGATCGCCATGAGCGAAGCTGACGCCAATCGCCATGCCTTCGGGCAAGTTATGCAACGTGATGGCCAGCACGAACAGCCATACCCGATTGAAGCGCTCGGTATCGGGCCCCTTGCGGCCGGTGCTGGCATGCTCGTGCGGGACAAAGCGCTCGAGCCCGACCATCAGCGCCACGCCCAGGGCCAGCCCCGCCACCACGACGCTTGCCGCCATGAACTGGTTGCCACTGATCTCTTGCGCAGCCGCGATCCCGGGGAGGATCAATGAAAAAGAGCTGGCGGCCAGCATCATCCCGGCTGCAAAACCCAACATGACGTCCTGGGTGCGGGTCGATATCTCGCGCAGGGCAACCGCGAGGACCGCACCGAGGGCCGTGGCTGCAAACCCGCTCAAGCCGCCCAGCAGGGCGAGGCGCAAGTTGGCCTTGTCCGCACCGACGATAGCGCTGTAGCCGCTGGCAAACAGCAGAACCGTCACGGCCAGCAACACCGACCAGAAGAATGTGCCTGTCCATCCATGGTTCGACGCGTGTTTCATCCAGCTACGTAATGGGGCGCTGACTTTCGACTCGGACATCAGGCCTTCCGCTGCCGTGAAGCCTGCTCAATGGTTTTGGTGCTTGCGTTGAACAACTGCCGTTCAAGCGCAGCGGCCTCACGTTCGAACGACTGGATGCTGTTGTCGAACTGGCTGCGTCGCGGACGGGGACGTGACCTGGATGCAGGGGTAGCCATGTTTTCACCTCTCATAGGGTTGATGGTTATGAGGCACAACCGAAGCGGCGCGCATAGCCATCTGAAGCGCGTGCCGGGCAAAAGATTTAATAAAAAAGGCCGACACGCGACCGACGGTTCAACGCGAGGCTCGCACCGGCCCGGGCTGAAAATAAGTGAACGCGTAGCGCTTGGTGACTTCTACCAGTAGTCAGCTTCAACGAGGCTTGGAAGCAGTTCATCAAAAAGGAAGCGGAAATGAACAGCACGTTCAATACCACCCGATCAATCTCCCTCCTGGCGTTCATCACCCTGACCACGGCGTGCGCGGGCAACAATTCAGCGTCGAATGTGGTCGCGCCCGGCGGCGATAAAACGCCTGCCACCCGCTCGCTCGACGCAGGCGCTGCGCTCCTGCAGTCACGCCCTCCGGTGGAGGCCTTGAATGCCTACCTCGACGGTTTCCACTTTTACAACGGCCACCCCGACGTACAAATGGAAGCCCACCACTATTGTTCAATCCTCAATGAGGACGTCATCCAGTGCGTGATCTACGACGGCAACCGCAAGGACGCCAAGCTGATGGGTGTGGAATACATCATCAGTGAGCCACTGTTCGCCCGCTTGCCCGAGCCCGAAAAGGCGCTGTGGCACAGCCACGTGCATGAGGTGAAATCGGGTCAGCTCATCGCCCCTGGCATTCCACAGGTGGCCGAGCACGCGCTGATGCAAAAACTCGTGCACACCTATGGCAAGACCTGGCACACCTGGCATACCGACCTCAACAAAGACCTGCCGCTGGGGGTGCCTCAATTGATGATGGGGTTCACCGCCGATGGGCAAGTCGACCAGAACATGGTCGCCGAGCGAGACCACCGATTCGGCATCGACAGCGCCAAGAAAAAACAGGCGCGCGCCGACATCGTCGCGCCGCCCGTAGCGCAGGGCGCGGATGCGTGGAAACACGGCAACATCATCCAGATCACCGATCCGACGGCCACCTCACATCATCCTTGAACACCCAACCTTTGGAGCAGACATGCGACCTCAAACAGCTTTCATCTTCGATCTGGACGGCACGCTCACCGACAGCGTCTACCAGAACGTAGCCGCCTGGAAATCCGCCCTGGATTCGGAAGGTATCCCACTGGCCATGTGGCGGATCCACCGAAAGATAGGCATGAGCGGCGGGCTGATGCTCAAGACACTCTCGCGCGAAACCGGCGTGTCGATCAGCGAAGAGCAGGCCAAACGGTTGAGCGGCAAACACGCCTCAGCCTATGAAGCCCTGCGGGGTCAGATCCTCGCGCTGCCTGGCGCGGTGGAGTTGCTGCAGACGCTGGACCGCGACGGCATCAAGTGGTGCATAGCCACCAGCGGCGGGGTTGATACTGCACGGATCAACCTCAAGGCTTTGGGCCTGGCGGCCGAGGACATCAACCTCATCACCCGTGATGACGTAACGTACGGCAAGCCCGACCCGGATCTGTTCCTGGCCGCCGCGCAGAAACTCGAGGTCCCCATCGAAGACTGCCTGGTGGTCGGCGATGCCATCTGGGACATGCTCGCCGCCAGGCGTTGCAAGGCAACCGGGGTGGGTCTGCTGTCGGGAGGCTACGACATCGGCGAGCTCGAACGGGCCGGCGCACTCAGAGTTTACGAAGACCCGTCGGACTTATTGCATCACTTGGACGAGATCGCGTCGCGCCCCTAGACGGAGGCTACGGTTTGCCGCGTGGCCAAGCGCGTACAGCCGTACAGCAACACGCCCACCAGTACCAGGGCACCGGCGCGGAGCCAAGTGCCCAGGCCTTGCTGGCTGAGCAGGATCAGGCAAGAAACCACCGCCAGCACGGGCACCCAGGTGGGCACGCGAAAGTGTGCTTCTGCAACAGGGTCGGGACGCAGTACCAGTACTGCTACGTTGGTGCTGAGGAAGACGAACAACAGCAGTAGCACGACGGTTTCGGCCAGGGTCGTAAGGGTTCCCGTCAGTGTTAATGCAATGGCTACTGCCGTGGTCGCAACAATCGCGACCCATGGCGTACGCCTTTCGGACAGCACGCTGCCGAATACGCCGGGCAGCAAGCCCAGGTTGGCCATGCCGTAGGTCAGACGGCTAGCCATTATCATTGTTAGAAGTGCCCCATTGGCTACCGCCACCAGTGCGATAAAGGCAAACACGTGCGGTGGTATGCTCAATCCAGAGGCTCGCACTACTTCCAGAAGTGGTGCCGAAGTTGCCACCAACCTTTCGATAGGCAGCACCGAAGCGGCGGCGACCCCTACAGCCATATAGGCAACCCCGGCTGTGATTAAGGCGGCAAACAAGGCACGCGGGTAAACGGTGCGCACGTCTCGAATCTCTTCAGCAAGGTTGGCTGAGGTCTCAAACCCTACAAATGAATAAAATGCGAGTAATGCGGCCCCAAGAACCGCAAGCATGGGACTGACTCCAGACTTGAACTCAATCGTCCGGGCAAGATCACCCTGCCCTGTCCTGAAGTACCAAGCAGCCGCTACGATCACGAGAATGAGCCCTGAGAGCTCGATGACCGTCATAACCAAATTCGCGCTGAGGGATTCCTTGATGCCGCGAGCGTTGAGCAGCGCGACGGCTACCAGAAAAACCAGCGCAGCGATGTGCGCAGGCACATCAACGAACGCTGCGAGATAGTCGCCGGCGAACGCGAGTGCCAGCCCAGCCGCGCTGGTAATGGCAGCGGCCAACATGCAGAACCCGACTAAAAAAGAGATCACCGGTGAATGGAAGGCTTTCTCCGCGAATACAGACGCAGCGCCCGCGTGAGGGTATTTGGTCACCAGTTCTGCGTAAGAGCCCGCAGTGAGCATGGCGAAAAATAGCGCAACCAGCAGTGGGAGCCAGATCGCGCCGCCGACCTCGCCTGCGATAGACCCGACCAATGCGTATACGCCCGCCCCCAATACATCGCCGAGGATAAACAAATAAAGCATAGGCGCCGTCACGGCTCGGCGTAACGCGGTCTTGGGTTTGGCAGTTGACATGGTCAGTACTCGTTTTATCTGTAATACAAATAGCCCAGACGTGCGAACAACCGCCGGCTGCTTAAATGTATGAGAAGGACAAAACAGTGAAGTTCAGAAAAAGTCTGCGGACTAAGGAGGAGCGCGGACTTTACAAACGCACGAGATTGAATCAGGCGAACTGGTAGCAGCTCCAAAAGATTGGCATAAGTTCCCATCATCACAAAGCGTTTGGCTATAAAATATTTATAGGCATAAGTGGTATTAATGAATGTTCAATGCAGCTCAATCCGTACTGCTTATATTCGAGATCAAAAAGGCGGCCCCGCCAAGGGCCGCCTGAACGACTATGCATTTTTACCCTGTACCAAACCTGAGCCCAATTCAGCGCCTGTTAAAGGCTCGCTGAGCGGATCAGAAGCAGTCCTGATTTTCATGTCTTCCAATACGCTCGCATCTTCAGGCGACAAATCGACAGTGGCCGACCCATCCCCACCGTCGACGGCCGGTGCCGGACTTTCAACATACTCCCAGTCCCCGCCCTCGTTCCACGGGCCACGAACATTTGGCTCGCCTGACATGTTGAAATACTTACTGGTGAACTCCGGCATGCCGGGAAGTTTGCCTTGGGGGAAATTCGGCTGAATGGCATGCAGGGCTTTTTCAAATGACTTTTGGTGCGCAATCTCACGCGTCATTAAAAACCCGAGGGCTTCCTTGACGCCAGGGTCGTCAGTGACGTTGATTAAGCGCTCGTAAAGGATCTTTGCACGTGCTTCCGCTGCGATATTTGAACGGAAGTCCGCTGTGGGCTCGGTGATCGAGTCAACATAGGCTGCGGTCCAAGGTACACCAGCAGAGTTCACCAGCGGAGCGCCGGCGCCATACAACAAGCTGGTAATATGCGAGTCATTGCCGGCGCCATTTATAGCGCGGTAAAGCTCGCCTTCTTCCTGGACGCCTTCCGCCAACTGACCTTTCGCACCGCGGTTGAGCATTACGATGATGGACCCCACGATTTCAAGGTGGCTCAACTCTTCAGTGGCAATGTCCATAAGCAGATCTTTGCGCCCTGGGTCCTCTTCCGCTAATGCCTGGGTGAAATATCGCGCTGCAGCCGCCAACTCGCCGTTCGCACCACCAAATTGCTCCAGCAATAAATTCGCCAGCCCAGGATTGGGTTGAGCAACGCGCACTGTGTACTGCAGTCGTTTGTTATGTAAAAACATAATAGCTTCCTCTAAACAGGCTCGAATACGCCAACCGTAAATGTCTGTTGCCGCACGTATGAATTGTGAAACGTGTCGCGGCTATTAATTTCTTTTATTCACCCGCGACGTGACCGACGGTTGCATTGAGGTAGTTCAATTATATTTAGCATTCATGCGCTTTTAGCCCTAAGCAGTTGAATTTATGCAGAAATCACTTTAATCACAAAAACCATTTCGATAATTTAGATTTAAATTGAACCTTGGCAGCGGTTATTGCCCCACCCGATAACTGAATTCTTTCTCCATGTGATAGCGACCGTCAGTCACATGACGCCGTATAACTATGAACTTCCGCCTTGCGCTGCTGCTCTCCCGCTTACCAGCAATTAATCAGAGGAAAAAAATATGAGAGCGCTCACTTATCACGGCGCGCATAGCGTTAAAGTCGACACTGTGCCCGATCCAATAATTGAAGAGAGTGATGACATCATTCTCCGAGTTACCGCGACGGCGATTTGCGGATCTGATCTGCATTTGTACCGCGGTAAAATTCCCGCAGTGGAGCATGGTGATATTTTTGGCTATGAATTTATGGGTATCGTCGAAGAAGCAGGGTCAGATGTCACTGCAGTTCGGCCCGGCGACCGCGTCGTCATCCCTTTTGTCATTGCCTGTGGCCACTGCTTCTTTTGTGATATGGATTTGTTCGCCGCCTGTGAAACGACGAACACCGGCCGCGGTGCGATAATGAATAAAAAGGCCATCCCACCCGGCGCGGCGCTGTTTGGTTTCAGCCATTTATATGGCGGTATCCCAGGAGGCCAGGCAGAGTATGTGCGCGTGCCAAAAGCGAATACGGGCCCTTTCAAAGTGCCGGGGGCACTCTCGGATGACAAGGTGTTATTTCTTTCGGACATATTGCCCACCGCTTTTCAAGCGGTGACGAACGCGGGTATCGGCAACGGCTCGAGCATTGCCATCTACGGCGCCGGCCCTGTCGGCTTATTGAGTGCCGCCTGCGCCCGAATGCTCGGTGCCGAGCAGATCTTTATGGTCGACCACCACCCCTATCGACTGGCTTACGCGCAAAAAACCTACGGTGTGATCCCAATCAATTTTGATGAGGACGACGACCCGGCGGACACTATCATTCGTCAGACCAAGGGCATGCGTGGTGTTGACGGCGTCGTAGACGCGGTAGGCTTTGAGGCCAAAGGGAGCACCACCGAAACCATCCTCGCGACGCTCAAACTGGAAGGCAGCAGCGGTAAGGCGTTACGTCAGTGCATCGCCGCCGTCAGACGCGGTGGCGTGGTGAGTGTGCCTGGCGTGTACGCTGGATTCATCCATGGCTTCTTGTTCGGCGATGCATTCGACAAAGGCCTGACATTCAAGATGGGCCAGACTCACGTTCAGCGTTACCTGCCGGAACTGCTTGAGCATATCGAGACCGGTCGCCTGGCCCCGGAGGTGATCATCAGTCACCGGATGTCATTGGAACAGGCGGCTGAAGGTTATAAGTTATTCGACAAGAAACAAGACGACTGCAGGAAAGTCATCCTCACCCCAGGTGATTCAAACCTCCCTCTCGCCGAATTGGATCAAAGCGGCGTGTTGTTAAACCCCTAGTGGACAATAAGGGCGAAGAAGTTCGCTGAGCCAGCAGGGTCAGTGATTTCGCCCATTTTATTGTTCTATCACTTACGCATAGGGCTAAGCGTCCGGCTGTAAAGTTTGGCTTGAGCCGGTCGCACGCCCTAGCCGCTCGCTTGCTACTTTCTATCCGCGCTTGATCACAACCCCGAGCATTCGTTAGTTCAACAACCCACTCATAGCTCAGCAAATGGCAGCGGTGCATCGGTATCACGGCGCACCGAAAACACATTAAGCGTCATTGCCACTAGCGCGTAGTATCCGAAAACACCGACTAGCTCGACTACGGCCGGCTCTCCGAATGCCCAAATTGCCCGCGCGTAGAGCGAGTCATCGATACGGCGAGTCTCATAAAGCGTCTTGCCGAGGCGGTAGACCAATTCCTCGTCTGCTCGTGTAAACGGCGGCGGCGTCTGCCGCTTTAAGGCCTCGATCACGGCGTCACTAACGCCTGCAGAGCGTGCAATAGGCTCATGAATCTGCCACTCCGCCTGGGACTGCCACCAGGCGGCAGTGAACAGGATCGCAAGTTCGGTCAGGCGTAGTTCAAGCCGCGTGCCATACCGACAGAACGCCCCCAGGCGCTGTGCATGATTGGCCAGTTCCGGACTTTGAATCCAGGCAAGGAATGGACCATCCAGGTTCCCGCGTGGTCCCGCAACAATGTCCTTGAGCACTGCGCGCTGAGCGTCGTCCATGCTCGCTTCGGTCAATTCGCTGAGTCGCGATTGAATTGTCATGCACTATTCCCTCAACGGCGGAGTTCTCGCGGACGATGGGGAGAATGCCATGTCCTCTCCTACCTAAAAAGACCACACGCCGTTGCGGCGTGCGGTACTGATCATCAAGCGTCTGGGTGCCCCTGAACGCCCGCGCCCAGATCGGCGCCGGTGATGGGGTTACTCTCGGGGTCGGACATCGTCCGCGCCTTCATATTCACTAATATTTGAAACGACCCACCAAGCCTTTGAGCTGACCGGAAATCTCTATCAGTCGACCCGAGCCTGCCTGTGAGGACTGGGCAAAGCCTTCGACCAGTTGGGCATCGGCGTGGATCTGCGCGATGTGCCGATTGATCTCTTCGGCCACCTGGTGCTGCTCCTCGGCAGCCGTGGCGATCTGGGTATTCTGGTCGCGGATCGAGTCCACCGAACCACGGATCTTGTCGAAGCTGTCACGTGCCTGCTGGATGCGTTCCACACTGGCGTGGGACACCTGCAGGCTGCCCTGCATCTGTTGCGTGACCTCCTGGGTGCGGCGGGCGAGATTGCCCAGCAAGCTGTCGATCTCGCCGGTGGAGTCGGCTGTGCGACGAGCCAGGGCGCGGACTTCGTCGGCAACCACGGCGAAACCCCGGCCTTGGTCGCCGGCGCGGGCCGCTTCAATCGCTGCGTTGAGCGCCAGCAGGTTGGTCTGCTCGGCAATCGAGCGGATGGTGTCGAGAATGGTGTTGATGTTCTGGCTGTCCTGCTCCAGCAACTGCATGGTCTGGGTAGACTTTTGCAGGTCTTCGCTGAGCTTGAGCACACTGCCGGTGGCTTCGCCGATGTGCTGTTGGCCGTCATGCACGTCGCGATAGCCTTCGTCGGCACTCGACGCGGCGGCGCTGCATGAACGCGCGACTTCATTGGCGGTAGCGACCATTTCGTTGAACGCAGTGCTCACCAGCTCCACGGCTTCACGCTGGCGACCGGCGGCCTGGTTCATGTTGTTGGCCACTTCGCTGGTGTCGGTGGCGGCAGCCTGCAGGTCGGAGGAGGCGTTGCCGATGCGCTGCACCAATTGTGCGATCATGCCCAGGAACTGGTTGAACCAGCCCGCCAGGCTGGAGGTTTCGTCCTTGCCCTGCACCTTGAGTTGACGCGTCAGGTCGCCCTCTCCTTCGGCGATTTCTTGCAGGCCGTCGGCCACGCCGCGAATCGGACGCACGATGACGCTGGCAAAGCTGGCGCCGACTATCGCGAACACCAACGCCAACGCCGCGGCAATGGCGGCGATCAACCAGGTCAGGCGGGTGGCGGCGGCCATCACTTCATCACGCTTGATCAGGCCGATAAAGCGCCAGCCCAGGTCTTTGGAACTGACCACGTTGGCCATGTAGGACACGCCATCAATCTCGATCTGGGTCACGCCGTCGCCTCGCTTGGCCAGTTCGGCGTAGTTGGCGCCCAGGTCGGCCAGGGGTTTGAAGTTGTGCTTGGCGTCGCTGGGGTCTACCAGCACGTTACCGTTGGCTTCCACCAGCATCAGGTAGCCGCTGTCGCCCAGCTTGATGTTGCGCACCAGCTCAGTGAGCTGTTTGAGCGACACGTCCAGCCCAACCACTCCCAGGATATTCCCGGCGGCGTCGGCGACAGTGTGCACCGTGCCGATCAGCGTCGCATCGTCCGGCGCCCAATAGTAGGCACCGGTGCGCACGGTGACGCCTGGCGCGGCGATGGCCGCTTTGTACCAGGGGCGTACGCGTGGGTCATAGTTGTTCAGTTTGGTGTCGTCCGGCCAGCTGGCGTAGCCGCCATCGCTCAGCCCCAGGGACAGGTAAGCCGTACTCGGATGGCTTTTGGCGAACTGGTCGAATATCGCCAGCAGCTCTTTGTTGGTCTGCGTGAGCGGAATTTGCGCGGCGTCGGCGCCTGCGTAGCTCTTGAGGTCTTTGGCCGCGACAACGCGCGGATCCTTGGCTACGTAATCGACGTTTTGGCTGATGCCGTCGAAAAACTGCTTCATGCCATTTTCGATCTGGCGGATCTCGCGACCGCTGCTCTCGAGGAAATTGGCCTGGGCCCCTTCTCGCAGATTCAACGCTACCAAAACGGCGACCAGGATGACCGGGACGCACGCAATAGCCGCGAACGCCCAGGTCAGCTTCTGCTTGATATTCATGACTTCACCCGCGAGTTATAGTTTTTGGCAAGGGGAAACGCTAGCGCTGAACGTCGCATGTGTTGTTATAAGGGAGATAAAATCCATGCGTACTCTGAATTATCGACCGCGATGGTGCGCACTTTAGGGTGATCATGGGAGCTTTTGCACGGCGAACGTCCAGGCAGGCAGTAATGTTGGCCAATGCGTTACATCTTGCCGACTGGGTTTTAGGAGAGCGCCCCTTGGGGCGATTCAAGATTGATCAAATAAGGAATCATCATGCCTGCAACCACTACAACAGTTACCGCCGCCGAAAACCGACAAAGCATTCTCATCGTGGTGGCTTCGGTGTTTCTGTTGTCAGTGTCAGACGCGCTTATCAAGGCCACCAGTGCCGAGACGTCGATGTGGCAGCTCTATGTGATTCGCTCGCTCCTGGCCATTGGTATGTTCGCCGCCTTGCTGATGTACCGCCGCGACACAACGCAACAATGGCTCCTGTCCCCCTTGTGGGTAGGCACACGGAGCCTGCTGCTCGCATTGATGTGGGTCGCTTTTTACAGCGCATTGCCCTTCATCAGCCTGACCATTGCCGCATTGGCAATCTATACGACACCTCTGTTTATCGCGGTGTTTTCGGCAATCACCCTGAACGAACATGTAACACCGCGCAAATGGCTGGCCATTCTGGTGGGGTTCGTCGGGGTGGTAGTCACACTCGGGCCAAGCCAGGGTGACTTCAACCTATGGACACTGCTGCCCATTCTCGCTGCGATTTTCTATGCGCTCGCAGCGGTCGTGACCAAAGGCAAATGCGCGAATGAGGCGCCGATGCACCTGGCCTTGGCGCTGAACATCGTCCTGCTGTTGATGGGGGTGGTGGGCAGCATTGTCGTCGCACAGACCGGCCCACATCTACCGGGCAACGAGGGCCTGCGATTCCTGATAGGCGGCTGGTCGCCCATGACGATCAGTGACTGGGGCGTGATGGTGCTGCTGGCGGTCTTGATGGTACTGGTCAGCACCGGCATCGCACGGGCTTATCAAATCGGCGAGACCTCTGTCATTGGCGCATTCGACTACACCTACCTGATCTTCGCTATCGCCTGGGGACCCCTGCTGTTCAATGAGGTACTCAATGGCCGAACCGCGGCCGGCCTGGCCCTTATCCTGATTTCAGGCTTCATCCTGCTGAAAAAGCCCACCGCCGCTCGCTGAAGGCTTCAGATGCACAGATCTTAAAAAGGGGATGTTTATGCTGACGCTATCGCATTCCTGTCCAACGTGACTGATAGCGCCCCTCCCCTTGCTCACCAACGTGCTGGAGCAAGGGCTTATCAGCACCGCCCCTTGTGGCTTCGGAACTTGTAGCGGCGTTTGTCTACACCCACCCGGCGCTTCAACTCGGCCGGGTAGGCAAAGAAGGCCCACTTGGCAGGCCTCCTGGACGGATGTGTACGGTTATCGGTTAAAGCGCTCGACCAGGGAGTATTGCGTGGCGGCTGTCCTGGTCAGCTCTGTGTTCAGCCCTGCCGATTGGCGCGCCTGCTCCGAGGTTTGATCGGCCAGTTGGGCGATGGTGGCGATGTTCTGGCTGATTTCCTCGGCTACCGCACTTTGCTCCTCCGTTGCACTCGCAATCTGAGTGGTCATGTCGGTGATGTTAGCGACGGCTTCACTGATCCCCAACAACGCTTTGTCTGCCTCGAGCACCTGAACCACACCCTCTTCGGCCTGACGGCAGCCGCTCTCCATGGTTTGCACGGCTTTGCTGGACGACACCTGGAGCGTGGTAATCAGTTGGTGGATCTGCATGGTCGATTGCGAAGTACGCTGTGCCAGTTGGCGAACCTCGTCGGCCACCACGGCAAAGCCTCGCCCCATATCGCCGGCGCGGGCGGCTTCGATGGCGGCATTGAGTGCCAGCAGGTTGGTCTGATCGGCGATGCCTTTGATCACATCGACGACCGTGCCGATTTCGTCGCTGTCCCGAGCCAACTGCGCCACGGTCTGGCCGGTTTCACTCACGACGGCCGACAGGCGCTCAATGGCTTCGCGAGTCTCCCGCGCCACCTCACGACCGCGTCCCGTGAGCTGGTTGGCTTGCTGGGTGGCATCCGCCGTGCGTTGGACATGCCTGGCAACTTCCTGGGTGGTCGCAGCCATCTGGTTGACCGCGGCAGACACTTGTTCAGTCTCGACACGCTGGCGATCCAGGCCTTTTGAGCCCTGAGTGGCGAGTACCTCGGATTGCCCGGCGAGGTGACTGAGCTGCTCGGCGGTGTCTTGCAAGCGCGTGAGGCAAGTCTTCAGACGCGCGGCCTGGCTGACGAAGGCCGTTTCCAGGCGGGCTTGCGGGCCCTGGGCATCGCTGTACATCTGTGCAATCAATGAGTCGGAGGTTGAGGGTTCAGCCATCTGCAACAAGCGCAGCGTGCCCCGCCTTTGCCAACGTGAAAAAACCAAGCCGAACGGCAACGCCACCGCTGCCGCCACACCGATTGCCAAAGGCGCGCTGAAGAACAGGCCGCCTACCGCACCTGCCAGCCCGGTGACCAGATACGGCAGACAATCCTGCACAGCGCACGTCAAGCTTTCCCACTGAGGAACGGCCGATTTTCCTTGGCTGATGCGCTTATAGAGCGTTTGCGCCCGACGGACCTGATCCGCTGTCGGCTTGACCCTGACCGATTCGAAACCTACTACCTGGCTGCCTTCAAATATCGGTGTGACGTACGCGTTGACCCAATAGTGATCGCCATTTTTGGAGCGGTTTTTGACAATCCCCATCCATGGCCGACCCTGTTTGAGCGCACTCCACATGTGGGCAAACACAGCCGGAGGCACGTCCGGATGACGGACGATGTTTTGCGGAGCACCGATCAGATCGTCGCGATCAAAACCGCTGATCTCGACAAATGCATCATTGCAATAAGTGATAACGCCTCGCGCGTCTGTCGTCGAGATAAGTTTCTGCTGCGGCCCGAGTGAAACTTCACGCTGAGTGACAGGTTGATTATTTCTCATAACTACTACCTTCTGTGACGTGTAAAGCCATCGGCAAGCGCTATGAAAAGTTAATAACTTTTTTTGAAAAACTTCTTATACGTACATTTTTCGCATAAAAACTGAACAATAAAACGGACATCAGGAAAGCTGAACGAAAGTACCAACTAAGGTGAATAAACAGAGAATTTATCTGCCACCCTCGTCGCAGCCCCGGCGCTTTTTTGAGTTGATTCATCAATTCCAATAAAGGCGGGAATAACGCCAGGACGCCAACGGACGCGAACTTCAATGGATATCTTGAGCAGGCAAAAAAGTCGCTATCCACCGATATCTTGCCGTCCAATCTTCGCTCATGTCTTTTGTAACCTGACTGGTTAATCAACAGGTAACCCAGGGCACGGTCCGTCGGCACAAACCGGGCACATCGTTTACATTGGTTCAGTCAGCACTTCCCGTTGTCCCACCCTCGCAGCGTCTGACGGCACTCCGGCAGAGGCAGCATCAAAGGATCAGAGATCGAGGTGATAACCGTGAACAGCACATTCCGGATTGATGCAGTAGAGGCCGTGCCGCCAAACGAGCGCGAAGCCGAATATTTCGAGTACAGCAAAGCGGCGAATCCGATCAGCGCCAAGCTCATTACGGGCGTTCCCTACCACAACTTTCCAGCGTCGCTCTGCGAATCAGGCCCCTCGCGAATCGTGCCGCTGGACCTGAGCGAAGCATTGGGCTGCGAAGGGCCGGCCACCGGGCCCGGGCTTTGTGCAAACTTTATCCGCCTCAATGCGGGCGACAGCCTGACGCTACAGCCCAACGCCACCTCGCAGGTTTTTTATGTGATTGCCGGCGCTGGCGAAGTTACCCAGGGCGAGCACACCCTTGAATGGTCCAAAGGCTGCTTCATGGCGCTGCCAGGTCTTCTGAGCGCCTGCTTCAGCGCGACCAAGGATGCCCGCCTCTACTACGTGCATGACGAGCCCCTGCTGCGTTATCTCGGCGTGACCCGCAGCACTGACCGGTTCATCCCCACGTTGTATCCGGCGCAGACCGCCAACGCGAAGCTGCGTGAAGCGGCCGATGACCCGCGCGCGCAAGACCGCAGCCGTATCAGCATCTTGTTGGGCAATCGCAATTTCCCGCAGACCCGCACCGTCACTCACGTGCTCTGGGCAATGTATGGAATTCTGCCGCCCGGCTCGATCCAGAAACCTCACCGGCATCAGTCCATTGCGCTGGATTTCATCGTCGATTGCCCCGCAGGATGCTACACGCTGGTCGGCACCGAACTGGATGCCGATGGCCAGATTCGTAACCCGGTCCGCGTGGATTGGGCCCCGGGGCTGGCTTTTGTCACGCCGCCCGGCTACTGGCATGCCCACTTCAACGAGTCGGATCAGGAGGCGTTCCTGATCCCGATCCAGGATGCGGGGCTGCAGACCTATCTTCGCTCACTGGATATCCGCTTCAGTTGATAGCGGTCGTGCACTGCCCCGCTCGCCCCGACCGCTCGCCCTGCACGAGCGGTCGGGCATCAGGTTGAAAAACGGCGCGAACCGTCATTCATATGAAGGGGTTTGCGCTGCCCCAGCCTGATCATGCTTTCAATGCATCTTCCAGAAACGCCACCAATGCCTCTACCCTTGGGCTGCGCAGTTTGCGGGAGGGCACCAACAGGTTGATGGGGGCACTGTCGAATTGCCAGTCCGCCAACACCCGGACCAGGCTGCCGTTGGCAATTGCATCACTGACATCCCACTGCGAACGCAGGACCAACCCCAAGCCTTGCTCAGCCCAACGCCGTGCGACGCTGCCATCGTTACTCAAGAGCGCGGGGTCGATGCGCAGTGTTTTGCGTTTCTGTTCCTTGCGCATATGCCACAGCGTGACATCTTCGTCATTTTCCCGGATGCAAATGCAGCGATGCTCGGCCAATTGCTCCGGTGACGAGGGCACACCGTACTGTTCCAGATAGGCCGGGCTTGCGCACAACCATCGGTGGTTTTGCGTGAGGGGCCTGGCAACCCACAGGCTGTCATTGAGGTGACCGATGTGAATCACCGCGTCGCTGTCGTGACGATCAGGCCACGGCGTTTCGCGCAAATCCAGGTGCAGGCACAGCTGTGGATGCAACCTGGCGAAACGCGCCAGTAACGGCGCAATGCGCTGGCGTCCATAGCCGAACGGCGCCGCCAGCCTGAGGGTGCCAGTCAGTCGCTCGTCCTGCCGTTTGAACGACTCTGGGAGCGCTTCCAACTGTTCCAGCAACAGCGCACATTCACGCGAGAAACGCTCGCCATCGGCAGTCAGGCTCAAGCGCCGGGCATCGCGATTGGCCAGGGTCAGCCCCATCAACGTCTCCAGCTTACGCAGACGCATGGACAATGCGGGTGGCGACACATTGAGCACCCTGGCGGCAGCGCTTAAAGACTCGGAGCGTGCCAGTGTTGCAGCCAGACGTAGATCTTCGACGGAGATCATTCAGTTTTACTTAATGATTGATGACCACTGATTGAACCACAACTTTACGATAGCTGAGTAGAGTGGCCCCGTATCCAGCCACCCGAGTTCCGTCATGTCAGACCCGATTGCCTCCCTCGATACCCCCGTCGCGCTAGTCGATGTCTCGCGAATGCAGCGCAATATTCAACGCATGCAGCAACGCATGGACACCTTGGGCGTGCGTTTGCGCCCCCACATCAAAACCAGTAAATGCCTGCCCGTGGTCAAAGCGCAGATAGCCGCCGGCGCGAGCGGGGTGACGGTTTCCACCCTGAAAGAAGCTGAATATTGTTTTGCTGAAGGCATCAGCGATGTGTTTTATGCCGTCGCAATAGCGCCTGGCAAATTGGCTCAGGCACTGGCACTCCGGCGCCGAGGCTGCAACCTGAGTCTGCTCACCGACAGCGTCATTGGGGCTCAGGCCATTGTTTCCTTCGCACAGCAACACGACGAACGATTCGAGGTCTGGATCGAGATAGATTGCGACGGCCATCGCTCAGGCCTGGCCGTTGAAGACCGTGCACTCATAGACGTCGCACGGGTCCTGGTCGAGGGAGGCATGCACGTGCGAGGCGTGATGACCCACGCCGGCTCCAGCTATGAACTCGACACTCTTCAAGCACTGCAGACCCTTGCCGAACAGGAACGCCGCCTTTGCGTCAGCGCCGCTGAAAGAATCCGCGAAGTCGGTATCGCATGCCCCGAGGTAAGCATCGGATCCACACCCACCGCCCTGTCGGCACTGAGCCTGGAAGGCGTGACGGAAGTACGCGCAGGCGTCTATGTCTTCTTCGACCTGGTCATGCACAACATCGGCGTTTGCCAGGCGGACGAGTTGGCCCTGAGCGTGCTGACCACCGTCATCGGCCATCAGCAAGATAAAGGCTGGATCATCACCGACGCCGGCTGGATGGCCATGAGCCGTGACCGCGGCACTCAGCGTCAGCGAAAGGATTTCGGTTACGGACAGGTGTGTACCGAAGCGGGCGACTGGATCGAGGGAGCGCGGGTCTCTGCCGCCAATCAGGAGCACGGCATCATCACGTTGGGATCGGCCGACAGCACCAACATCGCGGCGCGCTTCCCCATCGGCAGCCGCCTGCGCATCCTGCCCAACCATGCGTGCGCCACCGGTGCGCAGTTCCCGGACTATCACGCCTACGACGCCGAGGGCGCCGTACACACCTGGAGTCGCCTGCATGGCTGGTGAAATCGAGTTGATCCACACGGCCAACGCGGCAGCGCCGGGAGGGCATTACGCCCAGGCGGTGCTGCACAAGGGCGTTTTATATGTGTCCGGGCAACTGCCGGTGCGCTTCAACGGCGAACACAATGCAGACCAACCGTTTGAGGTTCAAGCCTCAATTGCGCTCGATAACCTGATGGCGATCCTCAGCGCAGCGGGCCGGAGTGCGAGCGACCTGTTGAAGGTGACGGTGTATGTCGTGGGGGTAGAACACTGGGCCGCGTTTGATCGGGTTTATGCGTGTTATCTGGGAGTGCATCGTCCGGCTCGGGCGGTGGTTCCGGTGGCGGGGTTGCATCATGGGTATTTGATAGAAATTGAGGCGGTGGTTGGTGGGTTGTGACTGTTAGCGTGGGTCAAGGATGGTTTCGTTAAATCTTTAGTCATATCAACTGGTTGGTTGTTAAGTAAGCTATTCTGGTCTCACTCCTATCTCTCAATTACGCGCCACTCAACTTTCTGACCAACGTAGCCGCCATTAGCTTCAACGTTCTGCTCTCTGCCTCAAACCTGTCATCTAGAGCGCGTATTACCTGCGCCCTGTCAGAAATATAGCCAGCCAAAAAAACTGATTCAATAGATTCAATTGCATGAATGACAACCGACTCCTCTCCAGCTTTCAGAAGCATGAGCAAAACGTACAGCGCCCGCTCATCATTCGAATCACCGAGAGACTCCGCGCACCTACCTCGCCAAGCTTCAGACTTCGTCAGAAGAGCCGATTCAAGTTTGCTCCAGCTTGAATTATCAAACTGAGAGATCTTGGAGGCCGCGATATCAACCCCTACATCCGACCAGTAATCTTCTGACCCTATGGAACCCAGCAAAAACTCATATTCCTTAAACATATTTCACCTATTATAAGTAAAAAAGAGGTCGGACCCTGAGGGATCCCATATTTTTAAAGAGCAACGCTGCTGAACTCTGAAAAACGCAAGCGCCCCTCAGGGTCTGCCCCCTATATTCTCTATTTTCCAGAGACTTCCACCCCGTTTTTCTTTTGGACCATTAACTCACAGAGGTAAGGCTACCCCCCTCACTGATCATTATTTCCTCTGGAATTTTATCACAGACAAAAAGTTCATCACCTAAGTTTAATATGCATAGACAAAAACCGTTATCAAACGAGAGAGCAACGCCTATCACTACGTCTTCCGCCAAGGACTGCACAAGCGATGCTGACACTAACCTCCTCCCTACAACATCGGAAAAATAAAGCTCATCAGAGATACAAACAAGAGAAAATAGGCGTCAGACCATCACTCTTCCAATATTTTTAAAGAGCAACTCTATCAAACTCTAAAAACGCAAAATCGTGGTCTCCCCCCTATTTTCCTTCGAGGGCAAATTAAAAGCTATGCTGATTAAATTTACTAAACCATCCAATCCACCTCAAAATCAACTAGCTGAGCCTGAAGCCCTGCCTCATACTCGAACCAGTAGTCAAACCCTTCAACATCACTTTTCTTCAAGTAAAGATAATACCCACCACTGTCGCCATCACGGTCGCCCGCAACAACAATTTCCCAGCCCGAATATTCACCAGTGACAACAATACCCTTCCGAACGATAGTCATATCTATATCCCAGTCCGCATAGGGAACATGATTGTTAGAAATATATTTTCCACTCAGAGGGTCTTTAACTCCGTAATGTACATGCGAAACTCCCGGGGCGAGTAAAATCGGGGTCAGCCCACCATTTTTTTCTATAACTTTAAATAGCAACTCTGTTGAACTCTAAAGAACACAAAAGCGTGGTATGCCCCCTATTTTCCAACTACTGCGAGCGATCGGTGAAGTCGCCAGCCAAGCGTATACCGCGCAAGCCACCACGGAGCACGCGGCGCAGCGGCTGGAGCAGCCGGCGCAGTGGCGGGTGAGTGTCTCCAAAGGGTAATGATCGCCCAATTGTTTTGCCGAATGAGTACATTTCCTACAACAAGCCCTGAAACAGGAAAGTCCGAGGCGACAGCGCCTTGCTCCCTTGCCTACGCTTGCGTCAGAATCCGCCGGCTTGTGCGCTTGAGTGGGCGTCTCTAAGGTTGCTCGGTCGCTGAAAACTCAGTGATCGGGTTTAGTAGCCTGGGGTTATTCCAATCAGTGCATAAGCTTCATCTGTCGGGCGACAACGTCCGTGCTTTATGGTGGCTGTGTGCAGGGCGTCCTCGGGCGCGCCGGCTTTCTTGGAATTCCCCGGTCTACTAACCTGCGCACAGCTGCCACCCCTTAGTTTAGTAGCTCAGAGGTGGCGGCCCTAAAGTGGGAAATTCCAAGTATGTTCAAAGTCACGCCTAATCCTCCAAGTAAGCCCGACCTGAAACTCAATCAGGCGGCGCATCGCGCCATAGATCACTACCTCAATCCAGAAACGGCTGCACCTCAGCCGCCGCTGGGTTTATTCAGTGTCGCCCCCGACACCAGCTCCGAAACCCTGATCACCAACAGCTACGAAACCTTTTCCTCAGTCAGCGCCTTGCTGCTTGACCTGTCCGAGGACCTGACCGGGAAACCACGCGATGTAGCGCTGGCAATACACCAGTTGAGTGAGTTGGGGGTGTTGCTGATGGACAAGCTGATGGAGCGGGAGGCAGCAGTAGCGGGCAGCTAAGCCTTTAACGCAGTACCGAGCCGTCGTAACGCCCAACGGCGGCTCGTTGTTTTTGCTATTGGGCTGTGCCGTGTCAACATATAGCCTGGTACTAATAACTTTTAGACCTGCGTAAAGAAACGATGACGTGGCAACGGAAAAAACAAAGAAAGCACTGTTGTATTCGGCGTGGGGGAATACTGTTTTGGCTTAATAGGGGTTTTGGTCAAGCAAGCATTAGAGGAGCCACCTCCGCCCAGAGGGAAATAAGGGGCAGACCACCATTCTTTATATTTTCAAAGAGAAACTCTGCTGAACTCTAAAAAACGCAAAAACGTAGTCTGACCCCTATTTTCCCTTCGTTTTTCATGTTACCTCTAGCCGCCCCGCAACATTAAATTTTAATTACTCTTCAGACTCGCAATTTAATAAGACACACACACCATCCTCTTTTCCGACGAGACTTATTGGTTTCTTAGTCGCCCCCCCATCAACGGAAATTTCGACCATGAAATTTTGATTTTCAAAGGTCTTCAATTCCTTAATTAGTTGAGAAATAGTTTTCCCACGCGTCACCCAATCTGGGACTTTAGATTCACTCACATCAATCACCTATGCGCTCCATATTCACATCAAACGTTCCGGTTCTTGTTTCTCTAGAGCCAAGATCCTTAACCGACTTAGCTGCTTTCCAAGCCCCGCCGTTATGGCCGTCTAGAACTCTAGGAAAGAAATAGGAAAGAAATAGGGGTCAGACCACCATTCACATGTTTCGAAGAGCAATTTTGATTACCTTTACAAAACCGTGGTCTGACCCCTATTTCTGGGGTCAGACCACCATTATTCCTATTTTTAAAGAGCAACTCGGCTGAACTCTAAAAAATTCAAAAACGTGGTCTGACCCTTATTTTTCATCACAGAAATATTAGGATTCGCGCTCTCTGCAAAGTTTTGAAAAACGACCCCGCCTGTCGCTTTTGCACCATTAAATCAGGCCAATATTTCGCAACATCCCCTCACTTACAAACTCTAGCCCACCAACTTCCACCTTGGATCCGTCTATGTAATGGGAATGACCACAGACGTCACATTGGTAAGCCAATAGCCCGTTATGCCTACCTATAAAGACGCGCATACCAGTAGACTCACACCTAGGGCATTGCTTATCAACTTCAACAGTTATCAATGCCTCGATTGTATCGCGTAGAAATCGTGCTATAGACTCAACGTCCTTAGACTGACATCCCAGAATGACCTTTTTGAAGCGTGTTATATCACTAGGTAAAAATGACGAATAATCAACAGGCATCAAACTTTCATTTACATTTGAAAACTCATCGATTCCATAACTCAAAAACGGCTCAAAAGTAAAATATTTATAATTACCTCTAACCCACAAAAGAATAACCCCAAGAACATCTCTTAAAGATGACTCTTCACTAAGCAGCATCACAGCTAACTGAAGCTCACGCCACACATGCACAGGGAGAGACCTCATTAGTTCACCACCTTAACCGGGAAGGTACTTATCAAGTTACCGGCCTTATCAGTGAACACCTTTATCACTGAAGTAGGAAGACCTCCATCTTTCAGCGTAGTAGTACCAATAATCCTTCCCGTGTCAACAGTCCTTACAAACTGACCACCTGGCAACGCAGTAACTGGCGATTTAACGACTGAGCCGCTCTGAAGGATCCCCTTCAGCTCATTTGGAGTAATAGTGAACACAGAACGTGTATTGGCGACTGCTACGTTGAAATGGCCTTCCAGAACATGATCAAAGCCCGCAGATACTGGCTTACCATTATCACGAAGCGGAGTGGTTTCCGTGCGACCATTGGCAATATTTATCCGAGACTGTACTCGGCCTGGGATCTGAGTTACAGCTTCGCCTGTCGCTTTTGGACCTAAAGCTTCCGAAGCCTGCTTAGCCTCCTTATTTGTCTTATCGACAGGTTCCGCAAGGGGTCGAGGAGCCTCTGAATCCGAGCCCTTCCCGCCCTTGCCTTTGCGTGCAGGCATCACCCCAAACAAAACACTGGCAAGCAGCTCGCCACCGCCAATCAGATATTTGTCGTTTTCAAACGCAGGATTTAATTCAGTGCCTTCTATAACTTGGGCGACCTTTTGCCCTACGAAAGCGCTTGCCCTGTCCATATTGTCTGAAATTACCTGCCCCGCCTCAGTCCCCTCTACGGCCTTCATTACAATAAATTGAGCAACCCCTTTTGGCCCTTGAGCAGCAGCCATAACATAGGCTATCGCTTCGGCACTTTCAGGGTGAGCGTTTTTATAAGCCTGTATCGCACCCAGCTGAAGAATGACATCGTGAAGCTCACCAATCCCGGTCGGATTGACCTCCTGCGTTTTCAATACGATTGCCTGGGGATCGGGTACATAAGTGCTCGACTCAAGCAACTGCTTGGCACCTTCAAGAACGCGAGGTTCGATCCCGTTTAACGACGCCACGCTCCCGAGAACGCTATCAATAAACTCAGGGTCTCCCATCTTCGCCATAGCAGCTTTGGGCTTCATTCCAGAGAGTAACAGCGCTTCCAGCGTGCTTTCCGCCAAGTCTTTACCGGCCATGGCTTCTGCGCGAGCATCCATGGGGCGGCCCAACATGGTATCCACGCGATTGACCACCGCATTCAGTGCCCCCGCCGCCTTGTTGAAGTTGTCCAGGGCGGTTTTGTTGTAGTTCAATAGTCCGTCAGACCACTGCTTCAGCGTTTCTCCCGGTTTAAGCACTGAATCAATCGAGGAACTGCTTGCATACAGATCGGTGCGTTTCTCTTCATCCTTAGTGATTTCATAGGCCTTGCCCACGTCGCGGTTCAAACCGGTCGTGGAGTCAGCACCTGTTTCGGCATCCTTGCGTACAACGATCTCACCGGTCCCTACGGTTGCACGGACAATCTGCTCACGGTCTTTTTCGTAGTTCCATCCTTCAACGCTCCAACCCGTCTTGCCTTCCTTGCCCTTACCTGTCTGGCTACTGTCTTGTACGGTGTTGCCTTTGCTGTCACTGCTCCCGGCTTTGTAGGTTCCGCCCACGTTCAGGTAGTAGCCGTGCTCTTTGTCCTGCCCCGCAATATCGCTGAAGCCCAGCGTACCGGTGTCCAGTTTAAGGTTGCCGTTGTCGGCGGCAATGACGGCACCGTCGATCTGGGTGTGGTTCTCGGTACGAATATCGACTTTGTTTTTGCCAGTGATGCTGGTTTGCTCTTCAACCCAGTCGGTCTTGCCGGTGGTTTGGCCATAGCCGACCGAACCGCTGACACCCGCTCCCGGGCCGATGGTAGCCGTAACGCTAATGTCAAACTCTTTGCCCTTGACCTTGCCGGTATCAGCCACCGAGGAAACGTTGAGGTTGCCACCGACACGGCCTAGCACTTCATCACCCCGTAGGTTGGCACCGCCGATGTTGGTGTCCTTACCGCTGTTGAACCCCAGGCGGTCGCCTGCGTAGAGGTATGCCTCTTGTTGACGTTGGCCTTCTCGTTCCAGGTTGCCTTTGCCCAAGCTCACACTGACATAGACGCCGATGCCATCGGAGCCAAAGGTAAGACCCGCCTCCCCGCCACCACTGTGGCGATTGTTCTCGCTGGTGCTGTCGTTATGCGCCGAACGGATATTCAAATCCTTGCCGGCATTCAGCTCAATATCTCGTTGCGCCTTGGCCTGTGTACCAATCAGGTTGAGGTCATTACTTGCCTTGAGGTTGATATCGCGACCAGCATCAAGTTGCGTAGGCGTAGAGGTGCCCTGGGCACTGTCGCCCGTGGCGGTGCCATAACTGCCGCCGACACCGACCTTGATCCCGCCACTGGTGCCGCCATGAATACCGCCCCAACTCTGGGTGTTAGTGGTTTGCTCACTGACACTGCCTTTGGCGATATCAAGGGTCACGTCGCGACCTTTAATGTTGATGTCGCGACCGGCGCCCAATTGGCTACCCTTCACCACCACGTCGTTGCCAGCGTTAAGGTTGAGATCTTTGCCGGCATTGAGCGTCGAGGACCGGTTGGTCTGCTCAATTACTTGCTCGCTGGAGCTCTGCTTGCTGTTGCCAAACTTCACATCAGCTGTCGGGCCATTGACGAACTGAGCGACGCCATCAATCGCTTTAAGGGTACTGGAACCCTTGCTGACATTGTCCTCGCCCTTCCCCGCTCCACTCACCGCGTCCTTGGTATTGGCGTAGTTGTGGTTGATCGAAGCACCCAGGCCATCGCTCTCTTTTTGTCGCAGTTGCTCGGTGAGCGTGCTTTCACGCGCTGCATCGATGTTGATATTTCTCCCAGCCGTCAGGTCAATATCATTAATCGCATTGAGGTCGGAGCCGCGTTGGTTAATATCGCGTTTGGCGTTGATCGCAACGTCCTGACCGGCACTGATCTGGCTGCCTGCGGCGGTCTCGTGTTCCAGGCGGTCTTTTTTCGTGGTGCCTTCGGTGCCCGCAAAGACGCTGAAGCCATTGCCGTTACTGGAAATACTTGAGCCGGTCTGTTTTTTCTTCTCCCAGCTGTGTTCGCTGCTGGTGTTCTGAGCCGCGACTACGTTGACGTCGCGACCTGCATCCAGACTGACGTTGCGCCCGGCACTGATGCCGCTGCCTATCAGGTTGATGTCGCGTTCGGCCTGCAAGGTGGCGTCACGGTCAGCACTGACCTGGCTGCCCACGCTGGTACTGCTCTGCGCTTCACGCCCAGCCTTTTTCGCCGAAGAGATCGCTACCGAAGTCGGCCTCTCCACATAGCCAAATTTCTTTTTGTATTCCTCGCTGCGGCTGTAGGCGGTGTCATTTGCCGAAACCAAGTTGATGTCGCCGGTGCTGTTCACCAGACCTGCGCGCAGCTCGGTGTCGTTCTCAGCCCTGATCTCACTCGCACGCAACCGCACGTCATTACCCGCAGCCACCACCACGTCATGGCCCGCTTCCAACTCGCTGCCGACTTGGCTGGCGGTGGTTTTCAGCTGGCTCTTGCCGCTTTTGGAGAGCCCGAGGAACCCGGACTTGGTCTTCTTGCTGTACGAGCCATGCTCCTCGACACCCGATAGCACGGCGATATCGCCCGTGGCGCCCAGCAACATGTCGCCGCCGGCCTTCAGCTGGCTGCCGATTACGGTGACGTCACGTCCGCCTTCGATGTTCATGCCGCCATCAGCTTTTTTGCTGGCATTGAGGGTGAGGTCTTTGCCGGCTTCAACCACGGAGGCGACGTTGGTGCTGTCGTAGCTTTCGCGTTGTTCGCTTTTGCTGCGACCGAACGAGCCTTTGCTCTTTTTCGAGTAGAACGATGCGTCTTCGTCCATGGCCGACAGGATGCTCAGGTCTCGCTGTGCATCCAGGGCAACGTTACCGCCGCCTTTGACCCGGCTGGCGGTCAACTCCAGGTCCTTGCCGGCATTCAGCGAAACGTCGCCGCCTGCTGTGATGATGCTGGAGACTTGGCTGATGTGGTCTTCGGTACTCGTGACCTTTCTGCTCTTGCTGGTGGAGTGTTCCTCATCCGCTGCAGACGACACGCTCAGGTTCTCGGTGGCCGAGATGGCGAGGTCACGTTTGGCGTCGATCAGGCTGGCGATGGCCGTGAAGTCACGCCCGGCCGCAACGTTCAGGTCACGCCCGGCTTCTACGCTGGAGCCATTTTGCGTAGTCGTCTGCGAACGCAAGAACTTGCCTACATCGACGTTGACACGCTGCTCTGCCGAATCGATGTGTACGTCACGCCCTGCGGCGATGGTGGTGTCTCGCCCACTTTTCAGCACACCACCAACGTTATTGAAGTCGCGGCCGACCTTGAAGCTCAGGTCATTGGCCGCCTCGATGCGCGCAGCGCTGTCGGCGTAGTCACGGGTCACCGATTTACCCGTGCTGTTGTCAATCGTGGTCACGGTGCGTTCGTTGATCACGTCACCCTTGATCGCCGTCAGGTTGACGTCGCGGCCGGTGATGATGCCGCTGGATTTGTTGATGATGTTGTTGCCGGCCAGCAGGTCCAGGCGATTGCCCGCTTCGATCAGGCCGCTGTTGGTCAGGTCGTTGCCGGCCTTCGCCGACAGGTTGTTGGTGGCGCGAAGGGTACCGGCGTTGAGCAGGTCTTCCCCGGCGATCAGGTTCAGGTCGTTACCCGCGATCAATGCACCATTCGGTGCCAGGCGGTTGTCGGCCTGGGCCAGGTACAGCACCGGCACCAGGACTTTTTCACCATTGACCTCATGTTCTTCAAGCCAGACGATGTCGTGGGTCAGCGCGGCGACCTGTTGCGAGGTCAGGGTGACGCCCACCGTCAGGTTCAGCTGTTGCCTGCTGGCCAGGGCGTTGTCCATCAGGTACTTGAACAACTTTTCGTTGGTGTTCTGGCCGTCGATAAAGCGTTGGCCGGTGCGTTCGACCACGGCCTGTTGGATCAGGCGCTGTTCATACAGGCCGTCGCCCAGGCGCTTGGCGCTTTGGTCGGGGTTGTAACCGAGGCCCGCCAGCAGGTAGTCCGAACTCATGAACTGCTTGATTTCAGTGAGTACCGGGTTGGTCTCGATCAGGTATTTATGCGGTTGTGAAACGGCGCTGCTGGTCGGTACGCCTTGTACGCGATTGATGGTTTGGCTCGCGACCGGGGTCGGCTGCTCGGCGGCGTCAATCGGTTGGGCGACAACCATCGCCGGGCGGGTTCCCGCGTCCAAAGGGAGTGGATTGACAGCAACGGGTGTAGTCGGAACAAACGCTGTCAGCACCGGCGGTTTGATGTCAGGACGAGATGTAGCGGTCTGGCTGCTGGTGGCGGCAACGACGCGCTCGGCTGTGGCCAGGCTCGGCACCGTCAGGTCAGGACGAATAACCTCGGCCTGATTGGCGGTGACTTTGACGTCACGGTCCACAACGGCCAGGCTCGGCACCTTCAAATCAGGCTGAGCAGTGCCTGTGCCGGAGGGTGCCGTGACCACGATGCGCGCATCACGCTCGGTCGGAGTCAGTGCCGGCAGGTCAAGGTTCGGCCGTGAAATATCAACCGAGGGCTGGCTGCCGCTTGCCGGGTTTTGGGTGCCAACACCCTCGATACGGGTGATTTCACCTACGGTGGTGTGCCCCGGCTGCCAGGTGCCAGTGTCCGCATTACCGGCGCCAACGACGTTGATCACGCTGGCGCTGGCATTGATTCCGCTGGCCTCACGCGCCGTCACTGAAACCTGGCGGGCACTGGCGGACATCTGCCCGACGTCTTCCAGCTGGATCTTGCGTCCCTGGGTGTCGGGCACCGGTTGTTGACGTTGCGCCAACCCCACACTTGCCCCTCCGAGCATCCAGCTCTGAGGGCCGGTACTACCCTGGGCGACCTGGCCGTCGCTGGCGCCCTGCCCGCTCAAGCGGAACAAACCGTTTTGCCCAGTGGGCAAGCTGAAGCCTGGCAACGTCACCGGGTTGACCTGACGCTGGGCCAGGTCCGGTGGCAGTTGCGAGGTAATCACCGGTTTGACGGTAGAGGCAAATACATCCGAATTGGTGTTGCGGTTTTGCGCAGGGGCTTTGATGTCCGTGGCATTTGCGCGAATGACACTGTTGTCGATCTTACGGGTCGCATTGACCGTTACCGAGCCGGCGGCCTGGATGACTGCCTGGGCAATGACACTGCCGGAAGTCGGTACGACATAAGAGGTGGTATTGAAGAAGTTGCCGATACCGGCCATGACCTTGTCGAGGGTCATTTCACCTGGGCGATAGTTTGCCGACGCGGGGTTACCCGTATCGTTAAGCTGGCCCATGCGATTGATGAAGGTGCTATAGAAACTACGGTTGCGGGTGTAGAAACCCGAGGTCATGTGACGCTCTTCGCCACCGGCCGCACCCTGGTTGTTCAGCACATCGGTGTTGACCAGGATATTGCCCGCAGCGGATACCGAGCTGTACAGGTTATCGAACGTGCTGCTGCCGACTGTCAGATCTGCGCCGGCATTGATAAACGCCGTGGCGGAACTACCGGTGATGACATCTTCGGATTTTTCGACCGCGTTGAAATACAACTCGCAGCCTTTGCCTTTGCAGTAGTCGTTGGAAAAGATACTGATGTTGCTCGAGACTACTTTTTTCTCGGTGCTGAACTGATCCCGACGGTTATTCACGTTGTCCGCGAGCAAACGCATGTTGCCAGCGCTTTCCATCGTCCCGGAGACGTTCTCGATCAAGCTGCTGCGATTCCCCGCATCATCCCATGCGATGTCCAGGCCACCGAGGCTATAGACGTCGCCAAATCGGTTGCTGAAGTCATTGCCCCGCAAGGTCATGTCGCTGCCGCTGAAGAGCAGCCCCTTGTCATTGAGCAAGTGGGCGGCGTTCAGGCGAACTTTTTCCGTGCCCCCCAAAGAGCCGTAGTTGTTCAAGGTGGTGGCGTTGATCGTCAGGTCACCGATTGAACTCACGCGCCCTCGGTTATTCACTGTGGCGCTGTTGATCCCGGTAGTGGCACCACCGGCAATACGGCCGCCATCGCTCAGGTCCAGGCTGGCGCTGGTCAGAGTCATGCCGCCCACGCTGCTGAGCCGGCCGTTGCCGCTGTAACCCCCGGCCAATTGCAGCGCCAGGCTGCCATCACTGGCAATCGAACCATTGTTCGCCCAGTTGCCACCGCTGCCTTCCAGATGAGTAGAGGCCAGGAGTTGCCCGGTTCCGGTCTGAATGAGGCTGTTGACGTTGACTGTCAATCGCCCGGCCTGGATCACACTGCTGTTGGTCCAGGTGTCAGCTGCCAGGGTCAACCCACCCTGGGTGACGACACTGCCACCGGCATTGATGAGGTTCGCGGTAGCAATATCAAACGTCCCGGTGCCGCTGTGTAACAGGCTGCCGCCCTGGTTCTGGAAACCTGCGGCGTTGAGGGTCAGGTCGCTGGTGCGAGTCTCCAGGCGACCGTTGCGGTTGTCGAACACGCCACCGACCTGGAAGTCGGTCTTGCCGCCGCTACCCATGGCGCGCAATTGGCCGCCCTGGTTGTCGAGGCTGCCGGCTCGCACGTTCAGCACGGTGTCGCTCTCGATAATCCCCGAGTGGTTGCTGAGTTGGCCGTTGAGGCCCAGTTCAACTCGGTTCGCCGCCACTTGCCCGGCACTGTTATCCAACCCCGTACCGCCGATCCGCAGCAGGTCCTTGGCGTACAGGCCGCCGTAGGCGTTGGCGAAATAATTGGCGTTGACCACTGCGTCGCCGTTTTGTGCAGCGATACGGCCGTGCTGGTTATCAACGCTGCCGGCGATCAGGTTCAAACGCTGGCCTTGAATCACGCCAGCCTTGTTGGCCTGGCTGTAGCCGTTCAGCAGCCTGTCACCGACGTTGACGTCCAGCAGGCCCTTGAGGCTGGCGAGTGTGCCGCCCTGGTTATTCAGGGTATTGGCCTTGGCACTTACGTCACCGCTTTGCGCCAACACCTTGCCGTCCTCGTTATCGAGTTCGCCGCTGACGTCCAAACTCAAACCACTTTGGCCCTGCACCACGCCTGCACGGTTACTCAGGCTAACGGCCTTCACTTGCAGGTCTGCACCTTGGCTGTAGATCAACCCATCGGCGTCGTTTTGCAGGACGCCGGTGCTGGTGATTGCCACACGGTCCTTGCCGGCGATGGTGCCGCGCTGGCGGTTGTCGATGCCGCCGGCGAGTAAGGTCAGCAGGCCCTGGCTGGCAATCTGGCCGCCCTGGTTGTTGACCTGGGCAGCGCGCTGCAGCAACAGCGGGCCGGCGCTGGCCAGTTTGCCGTTGGTGTTGTCGAGGGTGCTCAGCAGGTTCAGGGTCAGGCGGCCATTGCTGGCGAGCGTGCCGCCCTGGTTGTGCAGGTCAGTGCCGGTCACGGCGAGCGCCTGCTGCGCATTGACGGTGCCGGCCTGGTTGTCCAGGGTGGTGGCTTGCAGGTCGAGGTCGGCGCCGCTGTCGATCAGGCCGCCGTTGGCGTTGTTCAGTACACCGCTGATGACGAGGCTTTGCCCGGCGCCGCTGGAAAGGATACCGGCGCTGTTGTCGAGGCTGGCAGCACGCACGCTCAGTTGCCCTTGGCTGACCAAGGCGCCGGCACCGCTATTGAGCAGTTCGCCGGTAAGCCCTACATCGACGGCCCCGCTGCGGCTGGACAAGGTGCCGTTGCTGCGGTTGTCGAGGCGGCCGCCATTGACGTTCAGGCCCTGCCAACCGGAAACCAGGCCGTTCTGATTGAGCAGGTTGGCCGCGTTGACCGTCAGCACTTGGCTGCTGATCAGTTTGCCGCCGCTGTTGTCCAGGGTGCCGGTGCTCAGGGCCAGGTTTTGCTGGCTGGACAGTTCGCCGTTCTGGTTGTTGAAGGTGCGCAGACGGTTGAGGGTCAGCGGGCCTTTGGCGAGGATCAAGCCGTTACGGTTGTCCAGGTCGTTGTTGTTCAGGTCCAGGGTGACGCGTTGTTCACCCATCACGCGACCACCTGAGAGGGTCAGTGCGCTCAGGTTCAAGTCCATCGCACCTTTGGCGGAGACCTCACCACCGTTGCCAGTATTAAGACTGGCGGCACTCAGGTTGAGGCTGCCCTGGCTGTTGATCAGGCCGGCAGCGCTGTTGTCCAGCGCCATGGCGCTGAGGCTCACGCCTGCCGTACCGAGCAAGGTACCGGTCTGGTTATTCAGATTGGCGCTGTTCAGGGTCAGCACCTGGACGGCGCTGATCAGGCCTTGGTCCTGGTTGTTGAGCAGGCCGTCGCTGGTCAGTTGCAGGTCGCTGCGACTGGTCAGGGTGCCGCCCCGGTTGTCCACGGAGCCGGCCCGCGCGTTGAGGCTGGCGGCGCCGATCAGGCCCTTGAGGTTGGCCAGCGCCTGGTTGAGGCGCAGCGTCAGGCCCTGGTTGCTCAGCAGCTTACCGTTACTGTTATCCAGGCTTTGCGCGGCCAGCGTGAAGGCTTGGGCGCTGGAGATTTCGCCGTTCTGGTTGCTGACAGCCGCGAGGTTGTTGAGCAACAGCGGGCCGGCGGCGTTGATCAAACCGCCCTGGTTGTTCAACTGGCCGTTGTTCAGGTCGAGGCTCAGGCTGGTGTTACTGAAGAGTTTACCGCCCTGCTGGTCCAGGCCCGTGACGCTGGCTGTGAGCGCCTTGGCGCTGCCGATGCTGCCACCGTTGTTCACCTGGCTGGCGCTCAGGTTGAGGGTATCGCCGCTGTTGAGGCGTCCGCCCTGGTTATTCAGCAAGCCGGTGGTCACCGCGACTGCCCCCTTGCCGCTGATGCTGCCTTGCTGGTTACCCAGGCTGGCGCTGCGCAGCACCAAGGCGCCGTCGGTGACCAGCTCACCGCTCTGGTTGTTCAGTGGGCCCGTGACCCCGACGCTCAAACCTTGCGCGCTGGATAGACTGCCCTGGTTGTTAGTGAGGCTACGAGCCTTGACGTCAAGGGTGCCTTCACTGCTCAGCAAACCCTGGCTGTTGTCCAGGTCACCGACCAATTCCACCAGCAGCGGTTGTTGGCTGAGGATCTTGCCGCCGCTGTTATCCAAGCCGGTACCCGCCAGCATCAGGCGCTGACCGTTGAGTTGACCACCGTGGCGGTTGAGCAGTTGGTCGACGGTGAGGTTCAGGCCAAGCGCCGCGAATACCTGGCCGTTGTCGCTGTTATCCAGACGCTGGCCGGTCAGGGTGACGTCAGCGTTGCTGGTCAGTTCGCCGGCGCGGTTGTCTGTTGTCGCCACGTCGAGTTTCAGCGCTTTTGTGGCACCTACCAGGCCGCCACGGTTATCGAGGCTGGCGCCGCTGACGTGCAAGGTGTCGGTGCCGATCAACTGGCCTTTCTGGTTGTCGAGGCGGTTCGCGTTGACCGTCAGTTCGGCCTTGCCGGCGATCTCGCCGCCACGGTTGTCCAGGTTGGCGGTGGCCAGTACCAAGGTGCCGTCACCGGTCAGCGTGCCGCGCTGGTTATCAATCAGGTCGCTGGCGCTGATATCCAGGCCGCCACGGCTGCTGACCAGGCCGTCGGTATTGTCCAGGCTGAGGCTGCGGCTGCTGAGGCCGGCACTGCTGATACGGCCTTTGAGGTTGGCCAGGGTCTGGTCGATGCGCAGGGTCAACGCCTGGTTGCTGATCAGTTTGCCGTTGCTGTTGTCCAGGTTGCGGGCGGCCAGGGCGAAGGCATTCTGGCTGGAGATCTCACCGCTCTGGTTGTTGACGTTACCGAGGTTTTTCAGCACCAGGATCGGCGCGTTGATCAAACCGGCGTTGCTCAAGTCACCGTTATTCAGATCCAGGTTCAGTTGGGTATTACTGAACAACTCGCCGCCCTGCTGAGTCAGGCCGGTGAGGTTGGCGTTCAGGGTGCCGGCGCTGGCAATGCGGCCACCGTTGCTGACCTGCGCCGCCTTGAGGTCGAGGCTGTCGGCACTGATCAAGCGCCCGCCCGTGGTGTTGTTGAACAGGCCGGTGTTCAGCGTCGCGGCGCCCTGGCTTTTGAGCAGGCCCTGCTGGCTGTTGTCGAGGCTGGCGCTGGTCAGGCCGAGGGCCTGGGCGGTCTCGATGGTACCGCCCTGGTTGAGCAACTCGCTGGCGCTGGTGATGTCCAGCGTACCGGCGCTGGAAACACTGCCGCCGGTGTTGTCGATACGTTGGCCGAGCAGTTGCAAGGTACCTTCGCTGCTGATCTTGCCGTGGCTGTTATCCAGCCCCGCCGCCGCCTGAATCGCCAGCGCGCGCTGGCCGGCAAAGGTGCCTTGGGCGTTGTCCAGGCGCGTGCCGGTAAAGCGCGCGTCCTGGGCGAACACCAGCCCCTTGGCCTGGTTGATCACCTGGGCCACGGCCACTTGCAGGGCAGTTCCGGCCAGCAACTTGCCGCCGCTGTTGTCGAGGCGCTGGCCGCTGAGCTCGGCATCTATCTGGCTGGAGATTTCACCGGCCCGGTTATCGACGCTGCCGACCTTGAGTTTCAGCGCTTTTGTGGCCCCTACCAAGGCACCGTCGCGGTTATCGAGGGTGCTACCGATGAGGGTCAGATTGCCTTGGGCAACCAACTCGCCACCTTGTTGAGCCAAGACACCGACGCTGGCGTCCAGGTCGGCCTGGCTGGCGATACGCCCTTTGGCGTTATCGGCGCTTTCCAGTGCCAGACGCAGCGGTCCTGAGGCACTGACCAGGCCACTCTGGTTGCTCAGCGACTGGCCGGTGATGCCCAGGGCCTGCTTGCTGTTGAGTACGCCCTCGCGGTTGTCCACCTGGCTGAGGTACAGGTTCAGGTCCTGGTTGGCGCGGATCACGCCGGCGCGGTTATCCAGGCTGTTGCCTCGCACAGTCAGCAGGTTTTGCCCGGAAAGACGCCCGCCACGGTTGTCCAGGCTCGCCGCCTCAATAGCCATGATGCCTTTGGCCAGCACACTGCCCTTGGCCTGGTTGTCGAGCAAACCGTCGACCTTCACGGTCAGGCTGCCATCGCTGACCAGGCTACCGGCCTGGCTGTTGTCCAGGCTCGCCGACGTGACCTGGAGACGCCGGCCGCCACCGACAGTGCCCTCCTGGTTGTTCAATGCGCCCTGGATCGCCAGATCGAGGCTGACATCGCCCATCACCTGACCCTTGTGGTTGTTCAAGGTCAGGGCGTTGACCACGCTGGCGCCGGCGCTGGAGACTTCGCCGTCGGCATTCAGCAGGTCACCGGCCAACGTCAGGTTCAGATCTTTCGAGCTGCTGAACAGCCCTTCGCTGTTGTCCAGGCTCGCCGCTTGAGCCGTCAGCCCGGCCGCTGAAACCTGGCCTTTGAGGTTGATCAACGCATGATCGATATCAAGGCTCAGCGCCTGGTCACTCAGCAGTTTGCCCTCGGTGTTGTCCAGGCTTTGCGCAGCCAGGGCGAACGCTTGCTTGCTGGAAATCTCGCCGCCCTGGTTGGCGACACTCGACAGGTTCTTGAGCAGCAGCAGCCCAGGCGTGCTGATCAGACCCGTGGCGTTGTTCAGGTGGCCCTTGTTCATGTCCAAGGTCAGGGCGCCGGTGCTGTAAAGCTGGCCGCCGCCCCGCTGGTCAAGGCCGGTAATGCTGGCGGTGAGGGCGTTGGCGCTGGCGATGCGACCCTCCCCACGGTTGTCCACCTGCCCCGCTGTCAGGTTGAGGCGCTCGGCACTGGTCAGCCGCCCGCCTTGCTGATTATTGAAGGTACCGGTGGTGACCTGCACGGCACCGTCACCGATGATTTTCCCGCCCTGGTTGTCGAGGCTGGCGCTGGTCAAGGTCAAGGCGGCGGCGCTGAGCAGCGCGCCTTGCTGGTTATTCAAGTGGTCGCTCAAGGTCAGGGCGAGGTCGCGCTTGGCGTATACGCTGCCCTGGCCGCTGTTATCCAATTGCGCGGTGTTCAGGTTGATCGATTGCTGCCCGGAGATGATGCCCTTGAGCTGGTTGGCCAGGCGCTGCAAGGTCAGCTGCATGTCGCCATTGGCCAGCAGGCGCCCGCCAGCGCTGTTGTCGAACTGGTTGCCGGTGAGCGTCAGGTCGGTGACGCTGGAGACCTCCCCAGCGCGGTTATCCAGGCTGTCCACCGCCAGGGTCATGGCCTTGCCTGAATTGAGCAGGCCGCCGTTGCGGTTATCCAGCGCGGTGCCATTGACCTGCAACTGCCCCACCGCCGCGACGCTGCCGCCACGGTTGTCGAATTGGCCGATGCTCAGGGCAAGGTCGCTCTTGCCGGTAATGCGGCCTTTGGCCTGGTTATCCAGGCTGGCAGCCGTCAATTGCAGTTGCGCGCTGGCGGCAAACAGCCCGGCCTGGTTGAGCAACTGACCGCTGATCAAGGCCTTGAGGGCACCGTCGCTGGTGAGCTTGCCCTGGGTGTTGTCAAGGCTGGCGGCGGTCAGGTCCAGGGCCTGGCCCGTGACAAGGCGGCCATTGCGGTTGGATACCGCGCCCGAGTGGTTAAGGGTCAGCAGCGTGTCGCCCTGGACCAGGCCGCGGCTATTGTCCAGCGACGCCCCCGTCAGGGTGGTGCTTGCACCAAGGATTTCACCCTGGCGGTTGTCCAGTAGCGCCTCGACCTGTGCCGTCAGGCTGTCGCGCACCTTGAGCGAGCCATCGGTATTCACCAGGCTATTGGCGCGCAAGTCCATCCCGGTAGCGGATACCAGCCCCTTGGTGTTGTCCAGGGCCTTGGCAATACGCACGACCAGCGCTTGCTCACTGAGCAACTTGCCGTTGCGGTTGTCCAGGCTGTCGGCGGTGAACGTCAGCGCCTGGGTGCTGGAGATTTCCCCGCCCTGGTTATCGACACTGGCCAGGTTGTTGAGCAGCAGCGCACCCGGTGCGTGGATCAAGCCGCCTTGATTGTTCAGATGGCCATGGTTGAGGTCCAGGCTCACACCCGCCTGGCTGTAGAGGCGGCCGTCGTTGTGCTGGTCGAGGCCTGTCACGGAGGCGGTGAGTTGCTGCTGGCTGGTGACACGCCCACCGGCGCTGTTGTCCACCTGCCCCGCCGTGAGCACAAGGGTGCCATCGCTGTTGAGCGTGCCCTGAGCGTTGTTCAATGCACCGCTGACCGCCAGTCCCAGCTGGTCCTTGGCATAGAGGCAGCCCTTGGCGCTGTTGTCGACGCTGGCGGCGCTCAGTTGCAGGTTAGCGCCAGCCGTGAACAGCCCGGCCTGGTTGAGCAAGTGCCCGGCAATACGCGCCGTCAACCGCGCATCGCTGGTCAACTTGCCGCCGCTGTTATCCAGGCTGGCAGCCGTGATATCGAACGCCTGGGCGCCAAACAGCGTGCCCTGGCGGTTATCCATGGCCCCCAGGCTGTTCAGGTTCAGCGTGGCATCGCCTTGCAGCAACCCCAGGCGATTGTCTAGGGAGCCCACATTGACCGAGGCGACGCGCGCAAGCAGTTTACCGTTGCGGTTGTCCAGCGCACCGTCGACCTGCAACGCCAGGCCTTCAGTCGCACTGAGCGTGCCCCCGAGGTTGTTCAGGCTGCCGGCGCGCAGGTCCAGCGCCTTGGCGGACAGCAGGCCCTGGGTGTTCTCCAGGGCACGCGCAATACGCAGGGTCAGCGCCTGTTCACTGAGGACCTTGGCGTTGCTGTTGTCCAGCGTATCGGCGGCCAGGGTAAACGCCCGGCTACTGGAGATTTCCCCGCCCTGGTTGGCGACGCTGTTGAGGTTGCTCAGCAGTAATTGCCCCGGTGCGGTGATTGCACCGCCCTGGTTGTTCAGGTGACCGCGATTGAGATCCAGGCTGACGTCGCCCTGGCCGAACAGGCGGCCGTCGTTGTGCTGGTCCAGCCCGGTCACGCTGGCGTTCAGCGACTGCCCACTGCTGATACGCCCAGCGTCGCTGTTGTCCACCTGGCCAGCCTTCAGGTCCAGTCGGACGTCACCGCGCAAGCGACCTTGCTGGCTGTTGTTCAGGGCACCGTCCAGCGCCAGGTCGAGATTTCCGTTTGC
Source organism: Pseudomonas sp. MWU13-2517 (assembly GCF_023242545.1). Taxonomy (NCBI): domain Bacteria; kingdom Pseudomonadati; phylum Pseudomonadota; class Gammaproteobacteria; order Pseudomonadales; family Pseudomonadaceae; genus Pseudomonas; species Pseudomonas sp. MWU13-2517. The sequence goes on from NZ_JALMFA010000014.1 coordinate 86,634, forward strand.
GTACACGTTGCCCTGGCGGTTATCCAGGGTCACCGCGTTGACTTTCAACACACCGACCGTCCCGAGATTCCCGTTGCGGTTATCCAGCGTGGTGCCGGCAAGGGTCAGGTCGGCTTTACTGCTGACTCGTCCCTGGCGCTGATTATCAAGACTGCCCAGGTTCAGGCTGAGGTTATCGGTGGCGGCCAGCAAGCCTGCCTGGTTGAGCAAATACCCGGCGATCGCGGCGGTCAGTGCGCCGTCGCTGGTGAGCGTGCCTTCGGTGTTATCCAGGCTGGCAGCATTAAGGGTGAAGGCCTGACCGGCCGCCAGAGTACCCTGCTGGTTGGTCACTGCCGTGCTGCGCAGTGCAAGGGTACGGTCGCCTTGGGCGCGTCCCCCCCTGTTGTCGAGCGAGCCGGCGACCAACCCAAGATCATTCGCCAGCAACTCGCCGCTGCGGTTGTCCAACACCCCATCGACGCTCAGGTTCAAGGCGTCACGGGCACTCCACTTACCGCCCTGATTGCTCAAGCTGCCCGCTCGGGCCTCCAGGCTCGTGGCCGACACCAGCCCCTTGGCGTTCTCCAGCGCGTGGGCGATACGCAGGGTCAAAGCCTGCTCGCTCAAGACCTTGCCTCGGGTGTTATCCAGGCTGTCCGCTTGCAGGCTGAAGCCCGTGGCACTGGAAATTTCGCCGTCGTGGTTGTCGATGCTGTTGAGATTGCTCAGCAGTAACGACCCCGGTGCGTTGATCAACCCACCCTGGTTATTCAGATGGCCGCGATTGAGGTCCAGGCTCAAGTCGCCCTGGCTGTAGAGACGACCATCGTTGTGCTGGTCCAGGCCGGTCACATTCGCGCTGAGGGCCTTGCCATTGATGCGCCCGCCGGTGCTGTTATCCAGCAGCCCGGCGCGCAGTTGCAGGGTGCCGCCGGCGCTGAGTTGGCCGCCCTGATTGTTAAGGTCGGCGCTGTTCAGTTGCAGGTCGGCACCTGCGGTAAACAGCCCGCTCTGGTTGAGCAGGTTACCGGCAATGGCGGCGGTCAGCGCAGCGTTGCTGGTCAGTTTGCCCGAGGTGTTGTCGAGACTTGTCGCGGTGAGTTCCAGCGTCTGGGTGCTTGCCAGAGTGCCATTGCGGTTACCGAGGGCGCCGCTGTTGATCTTCAGCAGATTGTCGCCCTGCACCCGACCCTGGCTGTTGTCCAGCAAGCCTGCCGTGAGCCGCACATCACGGCCCAGGATTTCACCGCTGCGGTTATCCAGTGTGGCGTCGACGCCGAGGGTCAGGCCGTTCTGGGCCACTAAATGGCCAACGCCGTTGTCGAGATTGCCCGCGTGCACCTGCAGCGATGCCGCACTCACCCGGCCTGCTGCATTATTCAACGCACGGGCGACGGCCAGCGTCAGCGACTGCTCACTCAAGACCTTGCCGCCGCGGTTATCCAGGCTGTCGGCTTGCAGCGTGAAGCCGGTGGTGCTGGAGATTTCCCCATTGCGGTTATCGACAGTGCTGACGTTGTTCAGCAACAGCTGGCCAGGCGTGCCGATCACGCCATCGTGGTTGTCCAGGTGCCCACGGTTGAGGTCAAGGCCCATCCCGGCCTGGCTGGAGATACGACCGCCGCCGTTGTTCAGGCTGCCCACACTGAGTTGGCTCACGCCGGCGCCGCTGACGCTGCCGCCACGGTTATCCAGAACCCCCGCTACCCGTGCGTTCAGCGCATCACGGCTGCTCACGCTGCCGTTCTGGTCATTGACCAGGCCAGCCGCGTCGATCTGCAGGCCGGCGGCCGTAATCAGCCCGGCGCTGTTATTCAGCACCTGGGCAATCTGCAGGGCCAGTCCCTGGTCGCTCAACAGCTTGCCGGCAGCGTTATCGACAGTGCGCGCTGCGACGCTAAATGCCCGCGCACTGGAAATTTCCCCTTGGCGGTTATCCACGCTGTCGAGGTTATCGAAGGTCAATTGCCCAGCGGCATTGATCAGCCCGCTGCGGTTATCCAGATGGCCCCGGTTGAGGTTCAGGCGCAGATCGGTGTTGCTGTAGAAACGGCCACCGTCATGTTGATCGAGGCTGCCGAGGTTCGCACTCAAGCCCTGGGCGCTGGCGATCCGGCCACCGACGCTGTTATTCACCGCGCCCGCCGTCAGGTCCAACGCCTGGCTGCTGGTGAGCACCCCACCCTGCTGGTTATCCAGCGCACCGGCCTTGATCTTCGCGTTGCCGGTGGATTCGATTCTTCCCTGCTGCTGGTTGGCCAGGGCGCCGCTCAGTTCAACCGCGAGCGTACCTTGGCTGGTCAGCACGCCCTTTTGACTGTTGTCCAGTGAAGCGGTATTCAATTGCGCGGCTTGGTGCGCGGCGATCCGCCCCGCCTGGTTGTTGATGGCTCCGCTCGCATTCAGGCTCAAGGTCTGCCCCGCCGACACCAGGCCCGCCACGTTATCCAGCGTCGCCAACTGCAAGCTGGCCTGGCCAAGGCTCGACAGTTCGCCGTTGCGGTTGATCAACTGGCCGACGGTTGCCGTCAATTGCCCGTTACTGGTCAGCAGGCCGCCCTGGCTGTTGAGGAACTGACCCGCGTTCACGCCGAGACTGCCGGCGCTCAGAATCCGCCCCTGATTCTGGTTGTCCAGGTTCGTAGCGGTCAGTTGTGCATCGCGCTGAGCGCTCAGCGTGCCACCCTGGTTGACCAACTCACCCGCGTTGATGGCCAGGTCACGGCTGGCGATCACCGTCTGGCCGTGGTTATCGATGGCTTGCGCGGTCAAGCGCACATCGCCCTGGGCGTTGCGGCTGTTGTCGGCGTTGACGCCTGCTTCGATAATCCCGTTGTTCGTCAACCGCCCGGCAGCGTCCAGCGTGATGCTGTCCTTGGCAGCCAGGGTTTGTTGGCTGGTCAGTGCGCCTTGGGTTTTTACCGACAGATCAGTACCGGCGTAGACCGCCCCCTTGGCTTCCAGGCTGGCCGCTTTGACAGCGACAGCAGTGCCTGCGGTGGTCGTGCCCATCACCACATTGCCCGCCGCATCAATCTGAATATCACCACCGGCAACCATGTCACCCGACAACCGCACGCCCACGCCGGCCTCGGTGCCGATCAGCTTGACCGCGCCTACATACATCCCGCCGAGCGCCGACGAGTCGACAGCCAGGTCCGGTGCCTGGCTGCCATCCGCTGCGCGCGCGGTGGCATTCAAGGTGCGTGCATCCACATCGTTGCGACCGGCGACGATGGTGAGTTTTTTCGCCTGGATCTGCGCGTTGATGGTGGTGGCGCGGGTGATGATTTCGAACTGGTCGACGTTACTCGCATTCAGGCCGGCGCCTTCGATGGCGACGTTGCCTTGGTCGACCTGATAACGGTTGATCTGGCCGTTTTCGATCACGGCCTTGCCGGTGGTCAAGGTGGCTTGCGGCGTGTTGATAAAACCGCAGCCATTGCAGCTGATGCCATACGGGTTGGCGACGATGACATGGGCCGACTGCCCCGCCACTTCGGTGTAGCCGCGCAGTTGGCTGGGGCTGCCACCGTTCACCTCGTTGAGGATGATGTTGGCGGCACTGCCGTGAAAATTCGGGTTGCCGACGATGATGCCGCCGAGCTGGGTGGACTGGGTGCGGTCGGTGGCGTTGTTGAGGATCACCCCATTGGCACCGACGTTGTAATCATGGAACTGGTTGTGCGACAGCCCATTGGCGTTGGGTGCGGCGATATTGACGATCGGCACGCCATTGCCCGCTTGCCCGAGCGTGGTGCCGGGTGCACTGACCACGATACCGTCCGCCTGGGCCAGCAGCGGTTGCCAGAACATGGCGTTGGCCAGGATCAATGCCAAACCGCGCTTAGGCAGCCCCAGGAAGTGGGAACGGTTTTCTACGGCAGCAGAAGGCTGACGCGCGAGGAAGGCGAGCTGACGAACGTCCATGTAGTGTCTCGGAGCCCGAAGGCGATCAAAAATTTAAAGGAAAAAATCCATACGGAAATAGATCGGCGCTTCACGCTCGGTGATGGCGGCCGGTCGTTCCAAAGAGTGGGCAAAGGTCACACTAGCGGCGACGTTCTTGCCACGGACAAACAGCTCCACCGCGTTGCTGCTCATGCGCCCATGCTGCTCGGCGTTGTAGCGGTCGCGGCTGATCACACCCTGGTCGTAACCGACGCTGGTGCCGTACTCACTGAGCACTGGCTGCAACCAGGCCCAGGTCACCGGGCGACTCCAGCGCAGGTCGTTGCGCCAGTAGCCACCGCTGTCGCCGGCAAGCATCTGGTCTTTGTAGCCACGGATCGACGACTGCCCGCCCAGGCTCATGCGCTGCGGGCTGAACAGCACGTCTTCGCTGTGCTGGCCGGTCATCAGGCTGCTGAAGCTCAATGACTCGCCCCACAACGTAAAGGGGTACAGGTAGCTCAACGTGGCCGTGTATTTGCGATAGCGCGCATCGGCCTGGCCGGGTTTCGGATGGTGATTGGCCTGGGCATCAAAGGCACCGATGCCGTCTTGCATCCCCAGATCGATGTTGAGAAAAGACCCACCGATACGCCGTCCGTGGTTGATGCCGAACTGGGCCTCGCTGAGGCGGTTGCTGCTCAGGGCAAGCTTGCTGTCTTCGATGAAGTTGTTGGTGCGCAGGTAGGCCACGCCGGTGCTCAGGGAGGTTTTGCTGACGGCATCGCGGTGGATCACGCGCTCCAGGCGTACCTGGTGGTTCTGGCTGTCGCCGGTCTGCTTGAACTTGAAGTTGTTGGCCTCGGCCTGGGAGCGGTATTCGCTCTCGGTGTAGCTGTAACTGAGGTTCCACCAGCCGAATGGCAGGCTGTAGTTGAGCATCGAATTGCGCGAGGTTTTCTGGTGGTCGCTGACCGCGTCGTGACCACCACGCAGCGACAGTTGATCTGCGAGGCCCAGCGGATTATCCCAATCCAGGCTGGCGCCCCACTGCTGTTCGCCGGTGCTGCGCTGGCCGCCGTTGTGGCGCGACAAGCCGACACGCCAGGGTTTCTGCGGGGTGTTTTTGACCAGTACGTCGCTGCCACCCACGGCCTTGCCTGGCGCCAACTCCATCTGCGCCTGGTTCGACGGCAGGCGGTTGAGCTGGTCGACCATCTGCTCAATTTCGCGCAGGTTGAGCAGCTCACCGGTCTTGCCCGGGAAACTCATCGCCAACTGGCGGTCGGTGATGCCGCTGCCCTCGGCGCCCTTCAGGCTTTCCAGCTTGCCCTCGACCACCTGGATCTTGAGGTGGCCGCTGGAGAGATCCTGCTGCGGCAAGTAGGCACGGCTGGTGACCAGACCTTTGGCCAGGTAGCGGTCAGTGATGACCTTGAGCACTTCATTGAGCTGGGGCACGCCAAGGCATTGGCCGATGTACGGCTTGATCAGTTGGGCGCGTTCGCCCTCAGACAGCGCGTCGGCACCGGCGAGCTCAATGGTTTTGATCGCAAAGCAGCGCGCGTCGACGGGCGCTGTCGGCTTGCTGGAAGTCGTGGGTTTGCCGGGCAGGTCCTTGAGCTCTTCGAGACGACGTTGTTGCTCTTCGAGCAGGCGATCCTGGCGATCGCGGATCAGGTCGGTAACGCCCGGCGTGCTCTGCGGGTCAGCGCCTTGAGCGGTGCCGGCAAATCCCAGGCAAAAAAAAGCGGACAGCAGCGCAAGCCTGGTCCGACGTGTAAAACGCCACATTACTAGATCCCTCTACATGGCTCTGTGCCATCAATCGGCGGCGATAATAAGGTGGCAATATAGTGGCGTCAATTAAATGCTCACCCTCTCTTCACATTTTTTTCACATTGAGATCCCACTACCCTTTCACCCAAGGCGGCAGGCAAATCTTGAAGCATTCATTGGAAAACCAAGTAATGGATCCATTAAAAGCGAATCGACCGATAATCGCCCATATATAAGTCGCAAAATATTGACCACTCCCATAATCGTCCCGCCTAATGGATCCACTGAATAAAAATAATGCACTGCCTGGAGAGTCGTCATGTACCCCAAAAACACGTGGTATGTCGCCTGCACCCCTGATGAAATTGCGCAAAAGCCTCTGGGTCGTCAGATCTGCGGCGAAAAAATGGTGTTTTATCGTGGCCTGGAAGGCGCCGTGGTGGCGGTCGAGGATTTCTGCCCGCATCGCGGTGCGCCGCTCTCGCTGGGTTTTGTCGAGAATGGCAACCTGGTGTGCGGCTATCACGGCCTGGTGATGGGCGGCGATGGCAAGACGGTGGACATGCCGGGGCAGCGGGTACGCGGATTTCCCTGCAACAAGACGTTTGCGGCCGTCGAGCGCTACGGCTTCATCTGGGTTTGGCCGGGCGATCAGGCCCTGGCCGATCCCGCACTGATCCATCATCTGGAATGGGCCGTGAGTGATGAGTGGGCCTATGGCGGCGGGTTGTTTGATATCCAGTGTGACTACCGCCTGATGATCGACAACCTGATGGACCTGACCCATGAAACCTACGTCCATGCCTCCAGCATCGGCCAGAAGGAAATCGACGAAGCACCGCCTGTGACCACCGTTGAAGGCGACGAAGTGGTTACCGCCCGGCATATGGAAAACGTCATGGCTCCGCCGTTCTGGCGCATGGCCCTGCGCGGCAACAACCTTGCCGATGATGTGCCCGTGGACCGCTGGCAGATCTGCCGCTTCACCCCACCCAGCCATGTGTTGATCGAGGTCGGTGTGGCCCACGCCGGCAAAGGCGGATATCACGCGGCTGCCGAGCATAAGGCTGCGAGCATTGTGGTCGACTTCATCACCCCGCAGACCGACACCTCGATCTGGTACTTCTGGGGCATGGCGCGCAACTTCAACCCCCGCGACGAGGCACTGACTGCCAGCATCCGCGAAGGCCAGGGCAAGATTTTCAGCGAAGACCTGGAGATGCTCGAACGCCAGCAACAGAACCTGCTCGCTCACCCGACGCGCAATTTGCTCAAGCTGAATATCGATGCCGGCGGCGTGCAGTCACGCAAAATCCTGGAACGCCTGATCGCCAGGGAACGCGCCGTCGAGCCCGACCTGATCACCACCACCACTGCGTGAATAACGCCAACGCTGGAAGGACTGAACATGATCGATGTGGTGGTGGTATCCCGTAACAACGAAGCCCAGGACATTTGCAGCTATGAACTGGCCCGTGTCGATGGCAACCTGCTGCCGGCCTTCAGCGCCGGGGCGCACATTGACGTGCACTTGCCTGGCGGGCTGATCCGCCAGTACTCACTGTGCAATCACCCGGAGGAGCGTCATCGTTACCTGATCGGCGTGCTCAAGGACCCCGCCTCACGGGGCGGGTCCCGCAGCCTGCACGAACAGGTGCACCCAGGCTCGCGCCTGACCATCAGCGAACCGCGCAATCTGTTCCCCCTGGTACACGCCGCCCGGCGCAGTGTGTTGTTTGCCGGTGGTATCGGTATCACCCCGATCCTGTGCATGGCCGAACGCCTGGCCCATACAGGTGCCGACTTCGAACTGCATTACTGCGCCCGTGCCGGCGAACGCGCGGCGTTTGTCCAGCGTCTCAAGGCGTCGTCGTTTGCCGAGCGCGTGTTCCTGCATTTCGACGAACAGCCCCACACGGCCTTGAATGCTGCCGAGGTGCTGGCGGCGCCGGCAGATGACGTGCACCTGTATGTCTGCGGCCCTGGCGGGTTCATGCAACATGTGCTCGACAGCGCACGTGCGCTGGGTTGGCGGGAAGATTGCCTGCATCGCGAGTACTTCAGCGCGGCCCCGGTGGACGGCAGCCTCGACGGGCGTTTTTCGGTACAGCTGGGCAGCAGCGGCGAGGTTTTCGAGATCCCCGCCGACAAGAGCGTGGTGCAGGTCCTGGAAAGCCACGGCATCGAGATTCCGGTGTCCTGCGAACAGGGGATTTGCGGCACCTGCCTGACCCGTGTGCTGGAAGGCCTGCCGGAGCACCGCGATCTGTTCCTCACCGAGCAGGAGCAAGCGCTGAATGACCAGTTCACGCCCTGCTGCTCACGCTCGAAAACCCCTTTGCTGGTGCTCGATCTCTGAACCCTGTCACGACGCGGGCAAAATCACCTTCATTCGTGCGTCGGCGGTGGCTGAGCTGAAGATTTCGGCATAGCGCAACGTCGCATTGGCATGTTCGCGCATGATCGCTTCGGCCCGCGCGCCCTGGCGACTGACCAGGGCGTCGAAGACCGAGTGGTGTTGCATGTGGGCATAGTTGAAGCGCCGGTATTCGCGGACCATGTCCTCGCGATCCACCGCCAGCGCGGTCACCGACGCGAATGGCAGGTGATCGTTGCGCGCCAGGGCATCGGCAATCGCCGGGTTATGGCTGCTTTCAACGATGACCTGGTGAAAGCGCATGTTCAGATCGTGATAGACCTCGAGGTCGTCCTCGGTCACATACCCCTTGTCGAACAGTTGATCGCCCTCGACCAGGCAGCGCTCAAGCGCCCTGCGCGCTTCATCGGACAAACCGCGCTCGGCGGCTTGACGGGCCGCCAGGCCTTCAAGCACGCCGCGCACTTCAACCCCGTCGGCAATATCGCCGGGGCTGACCGAACGTACTTGATAGCCACGCCCGCCGGACGGCACCAGCAGTCCTTCCTGTTCAAGGGTACGAAACGCCATGCGCACGGGCATGCGCGATACGCCGAATCGCTGCGCCGTGGGGATTTCCATCAGGCGCTCGCCCGCCGCCAACTCTCCGCTGGCAATCATCTTGCGCAGTGCAATCAGCACCAATTGACCGGGCTTACTCATCCAGGCAACTTCCAGAACACGTGGGCTGCCATAGTACCGCAAGTCGTCGTGCAATCAGACGAACGCCAGCGCCGCGCGCGCGCCCTCGATTGCGCCCAGGTGCTGTGCCAGCCGGGACGGCAGGTAATCGAAAAAGAACCCGGCGCTTTGCAGCTTGGCGGCACGTAACGGATGTTCTTCGGGTAATGCCCCGGATACCCGTGCGGCCCGTGCCCAGGCAAAAGCCAACAGCGCCACGCCACACAATTGGAGGAAATCCGGCGCAGCCCGATACGGATATTCGCTGTCCTCGCCAGACCTCTCGCGTATGGCATTCACCACACTGGCCAATGCGTCGCACACACAGTCCAACGCACGAGCGAACCCTGCGCATTCAACCGACTGGCTGCCCTGCCCGGCTTCAGCACGCAACTCGGCCAGCAATACAGCAAAAGCCCGGCCTTCATCCCCCAGGACCTTGCGCAGCAACAGGTCATTGGCCTGAATCTCATTGCTGCCCTCATAAATCATGGCGATGCGACTGTCACGCAGGGTTTGCTCGATGCCGAATTCGGCGACATAACCGTAACCGCCGAAGACCTGCAATGCATTGCTGGCCTGGCGAAACCCCTGTTCGGTGAAAAACGCCTTGATGATGGGCGTCAGCAGCGAGGCCAACTGGGCGGCCTGCGGGTCTTGTTGATGCTCAGCCTGATCGAGCAGGTGCGCGGCCCAATAACCGATGGCGCGCATGCCCTCGCTGGTGGTGCGCAGCTCCAGCAACACGCGGCGCATGGCCGGGTGATAACGGATGGGATCGGCGGCCGCGGCCGTCACTGCCTCGGGCCTTGAAGGTGCGCGCATTTGCAAACGTTCAGCAGCGTACTGCCGGGCGTTCTGCCAGGCCGCATCGACATGCCCCAGGCCTTGCAGGCCGACATGCAGGCGCGCCGAATTCATCATCACGAACATCGCGGCCAGGCCACGGTGAGGGTCGCCGATCAACCAGCCTTGGGCGGCGTCGAACACCAGGGAACAGGTGGCGCTGCCCTTGATGCCCATCTTGTGTTCAATGCCGTCACAGCGCACGCCGTTAGGCTGGCCATCGTCCAAGCGCTTGGGCACCAGGAACAGAGAAATACCACGACTGCCCGGCGGCGCATCGGGCAGCCGCGCCAGCACCAGGTGCAGGATATTGGCCGTGAGGTCGTGCTCGCCGCCGGAAATAAACAGCTTGCTGCCGCTCAGTCGATAGCTGCCATCCGCCTGGGGTTCGGCGCGACAACGCAGCAAACCGACATCGCTGCCGGCCTGGGGCTCGGTCAGGCACATGGTGGGCAAGGCTTGGCCGCTGATGATCTCGGGTAAATAACGCGCCTGCAACCAGGGTGCGGCATGGGTCTTGAGGCACAGGTAAGCGCCGTGGGCGATGCCGGTGTACATCGCCCACGCATGGTTGGCGGCGTAGAGCATTTCTTGCACGGCGGCGTCGAGCAATTGCGGCAGGCCCTGCCCACCCAGTGCTTCAGTGCAGGCCAGCGCCGGCCAACCTCCGTCGACATAGGCTCGATACGCCTCGGCAAAGCCGTCCGGTGTGCTGACCTGGCCCGCCTGCCAGCGGCAGCCTTGGCGATCACCGCTGCTGTTCAACGGCGCCAGTACGCCCTGGCTGAAGCGTGCCGCCTCCTCCAGCACCTGTAACGCCAGCGGCAGGTCCAACGTCTCGAACGCCGGGTTGCCGCGCCACGCATCGGGTGCCTGCAGCCAATGTTCAAGCACAAATTGCATATCGCGCAGGGGCGCCTCATAGCTCCACATCGGGACACCTCATCGAATAAAAACAAGCGGGCGCTCAAGCGCGGTAGGCAGGGTTTTCGATCAGCAACGCCATGCCCTGCCCGCCGCCTACGCACGCTGCGGCAATGCCGTAACGCAGGTTGTGCTGACGCAGTTGCCGGGCCAGGGTCATCACCAGGCGCAGGCCGCTGGCAGCCAATGGATGGCCCAGCGCGAGAGAACCGCCGTGGACGTTGAGGCGAGTGCTGTCCAACTCCAGCTCCTGGGCGACCGCCAGTACCTGCGCGGCCTGCGCTTCATTGATCTCGAAGCGGCCGATATCGCCCAGGCTCAACCCGCTGCGCTGCAACAGCAGACGGATCGCCGGCGCCGGCCCGATGCCCATGTGCTCCGGGGCCACACCGACCACCGCACTGGCCAGCAGCCGGGCCAATGCCGGCCGCGCGCAATCGCCGGCACGCCCTACCAACGCCGCTGCGGCACCGTCGACCACCGCGCAACTGTTGCCGGCGGTTTGCACCCCACCGGCATGCACTGCGCGCAAACGCGCCAGGGCATCAAGGTCGGTGGGCCGTGGGTGGCTGTCCTCGTGGACGGCACTGGTCTGGCGCGCCAGGGTGATACGCCTCGGTTGATAGCCTTCGAGTTCGAACACCTGGTTGTCCACCGTCACCAGCTCTTTTGCCCAGGTTCCATCACGCTGCGCCTGCAACGCGCGCTGATGACTATCACAGGCATACCGGTCCACGGCTTCCCGGCTCAGGCCATAAAGGCGCGCAAGGTTATCGGCGGTGGCGATCATGTCTATCGCCGGGGCCGGGTCATACAGCGCCTCCCAGAGAAAGTCCTTGAATTGCACCTCGCCCCCGAGACGAAAACCGCCGCGATGGGTGTAAGCGGCAATCGGGTTGCGTGACATCGACTCGGCAGCCACGCACAAGGCCAGTTGCACACCGTCGCGCAGCTGCCCTGCGGCCTGGCGCAGCAGTTCGAAACCGGTGGCGCAGATGCGCTGCACCCCCAGCGCCGGGACCGCTTGCGGCACACCGCTGTACAAGCCGATATGCCGCGGCAGCAAATAGGCATCGAAGCTGGCCTGGGCCATGGAGCCGGCCAGCACGCTGTCTACCGCCTGCGGTTCGATGCCGGCGCGGGCCAGCACTTCACGGCCGACCTTGATCCCCAAGTCGATAGGCGATACCTGGGACAACGCGCCTCCCAGGTCGACCCAGGGCGTGCGCACAGCGTCGAAAATCGCCACATCGGTAAACACCGCGTACTGCCCGACGCGACTCAAGGCTTGGGCCCGGCGCGCAGGATCGTGGGGTCTTCACCGCGATACAGCGCCTCGACTCTGGCCGCGCGCCATTGCAATACCGCGCGCTGGTTGATCGAACCCTTGTCGGTAATTTCGCCCCGGTCGATGGACGCCGGCTCGTCGAGCACGGCGATCCACTCCAGGCGACTGGCATTGCCGGTGGCCTCGCGATTGAGTCGCTGCAGCCAATCGCCGAACCACTCGCGCACAGGCGCGCTGGCCAGTACCTCGGCGTCGCTGGCGTCGGCGCTCAAGCCGGCCAGCCGACGGCATTCGTAGAGTCTGGGGAATACCAGGGCGCCCAGGCACTCGCGGTCCGGCGCGGCAATCACCAAATCCTGCACATAGGGCGAGCCTTCGAGCACGGCGCGATTGCGCAATGGGCCGACGCTGACAAACACCCCGGAAGACAGCTTGAAGTCTTCGGCGATCCTCCCATCGAACATCAGCCCCCACTGCGGCTGCTGGGGGTCGGCAAGCTTGATCGCATCGCCAGAACAGTAAAAACCCTGCTCATCGAACACCTCGGCGGTTTGCTCGGGCGCCCGCCAGTACCCCGGCATGATGTGCGGCCCGCGAAAGCGCCCTTCGAACTTACCGTCCACCGGCACCAGCCGCACCTCGCAACCCGGCGCGGGCAAGCCGATGTAACCGGCCATCGACAACGGCCCGGTGGTGAACGTGCAGGACGGCGCGGCTTCGGTCATACCCAGGCCAGCCATCATGCGGATGCGCTCGCCACAGTGCCGTTCGGCCACCCGGTCGAGGCGATCCCAGACGCTTTGCGACAGCCCGGCGGCGGCGAAGAAGAACAGCTTCATCCGTGCAAAAAAGCACTCGCGCAACTCGGCATCCTGTTCCAGCGCGTTGACCAGCTCCTCCCAGCCCTTGGGTACCGTGAGGTAGGCCGTGGGCGAAATCTCCTTGAGGTTGCGCAAGGTCTGGGCAAACCCCTGGACCGTGGGTTTGCCGTCGTCGAGGTAAAAGGTGCCGCCGTTATAGAGCACGATGCCCACGTTGTGGCTGCCGCCAAAAGTGTGGTTCCAGGGCAGCCAGTCCACCAGCACCGGGGGCTCCTCACCGAACACCGGAAACGTCTGCAACAGCATTTGCTGGTTGGCGCAGAGCATGCGTTGGGTGGTGATCACCGCCTTGGGCAGTTTGGTCGAGCCCGAGGTGAAGAGAAACTTGGCGATGCTGTCCGGGCCGGTGGCATTGAACGCCGCTTCGGCTTCGGTGCCACCCGGCGTTTGCAGCAGGCTCGCAAAGCTGACGTGGGTGCGCCCGGGCACCTGGCCGCGCACACTGATCAGCGGCGTTTCGGGCGGCAATACGGCATCGATCGCGCGCTGATAGGCCGCCGCATCGCTGACAAACACCAGCCCCGGTTGCAGCAGGTCGCACACATGCCGCAGCTTGGCGAAATCCTGGGATAACAGTGAGTACGCCGGCGATACCGGGCAATAGGGAATGCCGGCGTACATCGCGCCAAGGGCCAGTTGCAAATGTTCGATATCGTTTCCCGACAGCAGCGCCAACGGTTTGTGCGCCGACAGCCCGTAAGCCAACAGGCTTTGGGCGATGGCCCGCACACTGTCGAGCATCTGCCCATAGCTGACACGCCGCCACTCACCGTCGGCCTGGCGTGCGGCAATGAATGTCTGCTCGGGGCGAACCTGAGCCCAGTGCACCAGGCGATCAAGCAAGCGCGGCGGCAGCTCGGCCAATGGCTCCAGGGAACGCATATGCAGCACGCCCTGCTCTTCAGTGACCTCGACCGGCGCATGGCCGATGGACACGGCGCGGTATCGCGGCAGGTGCTGCTCGGACTGAGATTGCGGTCTGAATTCGGAACTCACAAGGATGCCTCCATCAAGGCGGATCAAAGCCGCCGCCTTTATTGTTATGTCGCGCGGCTTACTCAGATCGGGTAGTGCCTTGGCCCGTTCTGCAAAGTCACCCAGCGTAATTGCGTGAAATGCTCAATGGAGGCCTTGGCACCGAAGCTGCCATATCCGCTGGATTTGACGCCACCGAAAGGCATCTGCGCCTCGTCATGCACCGTCGGGCCGTTGATATGGCAAATGCCCGTCTCCACCCGTTGCGCCAGGGCCAGGGCGCGCCCGGTGTCGCGGCTGAAGATAGCCGCCGACAAACCGAACTCGGAATCGTTGGCCAGGCGCAGCAGCGCTTCGTCACCGTCACCGCGCAGCAACACCGCCACCGGGCCGAAGGACTCTTCGCGGTATAAGCGCATGTGTTCGGTGACGCCATCGATCAGGGTCGGCTGCAGGATGCTGCCGTCCAATTGCCCGCCCGCCACCAGCCGTGCGCCTTTGCTCAGCGCATCGTCGATCAGGGCCTTGATGCGCGTACCGGCACTGACATCCACCAGCGAGCCCAACACTGAGTCCGGCGCAGCAGGGTCACCGGCACGCAGGGTCGTAAGCTTGGCCGCCAGCTTGGCGATAAAGGCATCGGCGACCTTGGCATCGACAATCAGGCGCTCGGTGGACATGCAGATCTGCCCCTGATTGAAATAAGCGCCAAAGGCGGCCGCCGCTACCGCCGCGTCCAGGTCGGCATCATCCAGCACCAGCAGCGGCGCCTTGCCGCCCAGCTCCAGCAGCGCCGGCTTGAGATGGCGTGCGGACAGTTCGCCGACAATCCGCCCTACATGGGTCGAGCCGGTGAAATTGACGCGCCGCACCGCCGGGTTGGCGATCAGCCTTTCGACAATCGCGGCAGCCTGCTCCGGCGCGTTGCTGATGACATTGACCACGCCATCGCCAAGACCGGAATCCTGCAACACTTGGCCGATCAGCCGATGTACCGCCGGGCTTAACTCGGACGCCTTGAGCACGACGGTGTTGCCGCAGGCAAGCGGCATGGCAATGGCGCGGGTGGCGAGGATAACCGGGGCGTTCCAGGGCGCGATGCCCAGCACCACGCCGCACGGCTGGCGCAGGGCCATGGCAAAGCTGCCGGGCACATCAGAGGGAATGACCTCGCCGGTGATCTGGGTGGTCATCGACGCGGCTTCGCGCAGGATGTTGGCCGCCAGGCGCACGTTAAAGCCATACCAGTTGGCCATGGCGCCGGTCTCGCCGGCGGCGGCGATAAATTCGGCGCTACGCGCCTGCAGTTGCTCGGCGGCCTTGAGCAACCGGGTGCGGCGTTCGTTGGGCGCCAGCGCGGCCCAGGCAGGGAACGCGGCCTGGGCCGCGGCCACGGCGGCGTCGGCATCTTCCAGGGTGGCGGCGGCTACCCGCGAGACCACTGCGCCGGTTACCGGGTTGCGACGCTCGAAAGTTCGACCGTCGCGGGCGGGGCACGACTGGCCACCAATCAACAGGGGCACGTCCAGCATGGTGATTCCTCTTTATTATCTTTATCGGGAACACGTTCAAGCAGGGTGACAGCGGTGCGGCCCGCAGGCCGCCCACTTCAACGTTTATACGCCTGCAGGCCAGGCTTGATGCTCTTGTCGTCGAGGAATTGCTTCATGCCCTGCTCGCGACCGCCTTCGGTGTCGAGCAAGCGAGACTGATCGAGCTTGGCGTACAGGTAGTCTTCGTTCTGCTCCCAGGTCAGCTCGCGGCAACGCTTGAAACCGTGCTTGGCGGCACGCAGCACTACCGGGTTTTTCTCCAGCAGGTTGCGCGCCAGCTCAATCGTGACTTCGCGCAGTTGGGCCAGCGGCACACTCTCGTTGACCAAGCCCATTTCAGCGGCTTTCTGCCCGCCGAACGTCTTGCCGGTCATGATGTAGTACAGCGATTGACGGTGGCCGACGGTGTCGGCCATGGCCTTGCTGACCAGGTTGCCCGGCGGAATGCCCCAGTTGATTTCCGAGAGGCCGAAGGTCGCTTCGTCGGCGCAGATCGCCAGGTCGCAGGCCACCAGCGGGCTGAAGCCGCCGCCGAAACACCAGCCATTGACCATGGCGATGGTCGGTTTGGCGTACATGCGCAGCAACTTCCATTGCCATTGCGAGGCTTCACGGCGGATTTTTTCCTGGAGGATTTCCGGGCCGGCGTCCACTTCGCGAAAGTACTCCTTGAGGTCCATGCCCGCGGTCCAGGCTTCACCGGCGCCAGTCAGCACCAGCACACCGGCGGCCGGGTCCTGTTCCAGGATTTCCAGCACGTCGATCATTTCCCGGTTGAGGGTCGGGCTCATGGCGTTGCGTTTTTCCGGACGGTTGAGAATGACCCAGGCGATGCCTTGCTCGATCTCAACCTTGACAGTGGTCCAACGGCCTTCGTAATTGCTCATGGCGGTACGCTCTTGTTCTGGGTGTGAAGATGATTCGAAATTAAACCGCATACATAGTTATGTCAATTAACTATTAATCTGGATAACCAATATTTTTCAGCCTGTAGCCGGTACTTTTTTCGGACGGGTTGAAAAGCTTTCATAGCCACGGCAAGCCAACCCCGGCAAACTAGATAGGTTTCTTAACCTCCATTTCCTGAGGATTGCACTGCTAATGGCCAAACCCTCCAATATCGCCGCCGCTCGCCAGGCCCTGCCCGACAACGACGAGGCACCGCCACCGCTGGACTCTGCGCTGGACGATCTGATCGGTTATGCCATGCGCCGCGCCCAGCTCAAGCTGTTCCAGAACCTGATCGGCCGGCTTTCCGAGCATGACCTGCGCCCCGCACAGTTCTCGGCCCTGGCGGTCATCGAACAGAACCCCGGGCTGATGCAGGCCGACCTGGCGCGCGCCCTGGCCATCGAGCCGCCCCAGGTGGTGCCCTTGCTGAACAAGCTGGAAAGCCGCGCCCTCGCCGTGCGCGTGCGCTGCAAACCGGACAAGCGCTCCTACGGAATCTTCCTGAGCAAGCCTGGCGAAACCCTGCTCAAGGAACTCAAGGCAATCGCCGCACAGAGCGACCTCGACGCCACCAGCAACCTGGACGTCGAAGAGCGTGCAGAGCTGTTGCGCTTGCTCAAGAAGGTGTATCAGGACCAATGACCTACCAGAGCGCCACGGTGTAGAGCACCAGGAAGCGGGTCTGGTTTTCATCACGAAAAGCCGCGCCACCGGGGAAGTCGTTGCGGTAGATCGACTTGCGCGCCATCAGCCCAACGTTCTTCAGCGGGCCACTCTGGATCACGTAGCCCAGTTCCATCTGGAACTCGCGCTCCTTGCGGTCCTGCGCATTGAAAGCCGCCAACTCGATATTGTCGCCACGCACATAACGCAATCGGCTCTTCAAGCCCGGCAACCCCGAGGCCGCAAAGTCATAGTCGTAGATGGCCTGCCAGGTGTGCTCCTTGGCGTTGAGAAAGTCCGAACTCATGGTCAGTTCGCTCATGCCCATCAGCTCGGTGCCCGAGATATACGGCGTGGCCGTGTCCCCACTGGCATGCATGTAGCCAAGGCTGAAACGGTGCCCGCCGAGGCGGTAGCCGAACAGCGCCGAGAGGTTGCGGTTGTCTACCTTCCCGGCCTTGGCACTGCCGTCCTCGCGGCTGAAAAAACTGCGCAGATCGCTGGTCAACACACCGGCGCCCAGTGGCAGGTTGTGCAGCAGCGCGAAGGTGTCCTGTTGATAGAGGTCGGCCACCGCCGAGTGATAGACACGCAGGCTGAGGTCTTTATTCACCTGGTAATCGCCCCCCAGGTAAGCCAGGTGCGAGGTGGTCGCCGTCGCGTTGAAACGGCGATTGGGCGACGCGATAGTCATGGCCTGGTAGTCGGTGGAGTCGCGCTTGTTGATACGGTCGATATAACCGGTATTCAGCGTCATCCCGTCGATGTCCCTGGAGCTCAACGTGGTGCCGCGAAAGGTCTGCGGCAGCAGGCGCGACGGGCTGGCAAAGGCGAACGGCAGAAAGATCGACACGTCGCCGGTCTTTACCGTGGTTTGGGCAAGCCGCAGCTTGGCAGTCGGCGCCAACCGTGAATATTCATCGGCGGCACGCTTGTCGCCGGCCGATACCGGCAATAACTCGGTGCCGCTACGGTCTGGCGAAGAGTCCAGCTTGACCCCCATCAGCCCGCGCATATCCAAACCAAAGCCCACGGTGCCCGGAGTGTACCCCGACTCCAGGTTGACGATAAACGCCTGGGCCCATTCCCGCGCGGCGGTCTTGGCACCGTCGTCCTTGTAGTCTCGGTCCAGGTAGTAATTGCGTAGCGTCAGGGAGCCATGGCTGTCGTCGATAAACCCCGCCGCCCACGACGGGGTGGGCAGAACACTCAACATCAGCAGCGCACTGACCAGGCGTAGAGTGCGATTCGACACACGGCAGGTCGCCGCAACAGCGCCCGTGGGGAGTTTTTGCATGTTCGATGTCCATTTTTTGTTGTTGTTTTTGGGGTGATATGCACGTGGCCAGTGGGCCTCGTGAGCAGAGAATGGAAACAGCTGGAGGCAATCGTCAACCGACACTGACCGATAATCGAACGTTAATAAAACTATCTATTTTCATCACACCTACAGGCTCTCATCGCAAACGCCTGGATTAGACGGCCTGCTTTACGATTTCCGAGGCAGAGTCTGCGCCCTTCTTTTTATAGTTATATTTGTTATCTTGATTGCCAGCAGCCCAAGCGGCTCGCACCACAACAAAAACAACAATGAGGTTTGCCCATGGACAGTCCATCGCGTCGTTCGACGTTGACTATCGCGTTGTGCTTTATCGTTGCGCTGATCGAGGGTTTCGATCTGCAAGCCGCCGGCACCGCTGCTGCAGGGTTGCGTCAGAGTTTTGCCCTGGACCCGAAAATGCTCGGCTGGGTATTCAGTGTCGGGATCATTGGCCTGCTGCCGGGGGCGTTCTTCGGTGGCTGGGTGGCCGACCGCATTGGGCGCAAGAAAATCCTGGTAAGCGCCGTACTGCTGTTCGGGTTGTTTTCCCTCTGCACGGCATTTGTCGAAAGCTACTCAAGCCTGCTGCTGGTGCGTTTTCTCACCGGCCTGGGCCTGGGCGCCGCGCTGCCCAACCTGATCGCGCTGTGCGCCGAGGCGGTCAGCGAACGCAACCGTGGCACCGCGATCAGCGTCATGTATTGCGGCGTGCCACTGGGCGGCGCATTGGCCGCGGTGGTGGCAATGTTCTCCAGTGAACATTGGCAAACCACCTTTATCATCGGCGGCCTGGTCCCGTTGCTGGTCGTGCCGTTGATGGTCCTGCTGCTGCCCGAATCCAGCGCCTTTCGCCAGCAATCCGAACACACCCGCAGCCTGCGCCCCTCCACCGGCACGGCGCTGTTCGGCGAGGGTCGCGCGCTCATCACTCTGGCGTTGTGGCTCAGTTACTTCTTCACCCTGACCGTGATGTACATGCTGCTTAACTGGCTGCCTTCGTTGCTGCTCGAACAAGGCTTCAGCAAGCCCCAGGCGGGCATGGTGCAGATGCTCTTCAATATCGGCGGCGCTCTCGGTTCGCTGCTTGGCGGCGTGCTGCTGGACCGCTGCAACGCACTCAAAGTGGTGCTGTTCGTGTACGCCGGATTGCTCGCCGCACTCGCCGGTGTCGGCCTGTCGGTGGGGATTGTGCCCATGGCCATGGCGGGCTTCGCCGCTGGCTTGTTCGTGATGGCCGCACAATTGGTGCTGTATGCCAGCGCCCCACCTTCCTACCCCACCGCGGTGCGTGCCACCGGTGTGGGGGCGGCCGTGGCCATCGGCCGACTGGGCTCGGTGGCCGGGCCGCTGGCAGCCGGGCAACTTCTTGCGGCAGGCGCCGGCACCAGCGGCGTACTGCTGGCGACCTCCCCCGGCGTCGTGATCGCCGCACTCACCATCATCAGCGTCATGGTGCGTACGGCGCCACTGAACCTACCCGCTACACCCGCGCCTAAAACTGGTGCAGCCAATTAAGCACCAACTTGTTGCCCTGGGTGCGGTTTTGCGCCTGCTGCTCGAAGTACGCGTTAACCGACAGGATATTTTCCTTGTTGAATGCGTAGACCAGGCCTGGGCCGATGGCCCAGACCTTTTCGCGACGCCCGCTCACCGCGTGCCCATCCACCTCGGTGTCGGTGATCTGCTTCAACCAGTAGCCATTCAAGCCCAGGCTCAATTGCTGGTCGATGGCGTACTGGAGTGTCAGGTTGGCATGCAATGCCTGCCCGGCCTGAGTGCTGGAAGCATCCGCAAAGCTCGCCTGCGGGTCGTTATTCTTGCCATTCCACAGGTACATGAAGCGTCCACTTGTCGACCACTTCGGGCTGAACCAGTACGTCGCTGCGTAGTACGGGTTGAATGACCAGAAGTTGCTGCCGGGGTTGATCGAGCGCCCGCGGTCATAGGCCCCCACCGGCACCGCTACATCAGCCTCGACCCGCTGGGCCAGCCAAGGGCTGCCGTCAGCACGGCTCAGGGTCGGCAGTTGCAGGAAGGCGCCCAACGTCACATCGCCAAACCCTGCACGGGAACTCAGTGCGGCGTTATTCAAACCATCGTCAACCGCCACATGGGCCAGGGAGGTGTTGATCAGGGTAAAACCAGGCATCGCACCATTGGCCAGGGGCTGGCCGACGTAGATGATCTGCGTGGTCGGCGCCACCACTTCCACATCCTGCCTGGGCAAGGCGAGCTTGTTGCCGTTGGCATCATTGAAACGGCTGGCGCGGGAGTACGTGAGGTATTCCTCCAGGTACCAACCAGGCCCGGCCGGCGCAGGTGAGCCGTCATAGAAGCTGGTGGTGCCCAGGTTGAGTCCGGGCAAGTCATAAGCGTGTGCAGTCGATGACAGTGCGACAAAAGTCATGGCCGCAACCGTCCGCAAGATAGGCTTGGGCATCTTGTATGTCCTGTATTTTTGTTGTTGTTCAAGACCCCCGGCACGGTGGCTCCGCACCGGGGTTAAGCGTTGTTGCAACCCTTACAGGTAGGTGGCGGCCAACCCTCCATCCACCGGCAGATTGACCCCATTGACCCAACGCGCCGCGTCCGAGCAGAGGAACGCGATCACCGAAGCCACCTCATCGGCCAAGGCTGGGCGGGTCATGCGCTGGCTGTCCTGGGCCACCCGCTCAGGCCCCAACATGCTGACGAAATCGCCAAGGATCGGCGTGAACACCGGCCCCGGCGCGACGCAGTTGATACGCACCGAATGATCGCGAAACCAGGCTTGGGATTGCAGCGAACTCCAGACAATCAGCGCCTCCTTGAAGTACTGATAACAGGTGCCCTGCTCCACCGGATTGGCCGCCAGCCACTGCTGCCCGGCCCGGAAGCTCTCGGTGGCCGCCAACGCTTTGTGCAACGCCAGGCGTTGTGGCCACTGCGCGCCGAGCACCGAGGCGACATTGACGATGCTGCCGCCCGCCGACAGGCGCGGCAGCAACGCTTGGGTGAGGTGGCGCAAGCCCAGGTAATTGACCTCTGCCACCGTTTGCACCGGTGCCGTACCGGGCACCCCGGCGATGTTGCATAGCGCGTCGACCCGCGCCGGCAGGCGCGCCACCAGCGCGTCGATGCTCGTGGGATCGCTCAGGTCGGCATGGAAAAATCCATCCAGCGTCAACTGCGGCTCATGGCGATCGACCCCCAGCACCGTGGCGCCCTGGAAACGCGCCAGTCGCGCCACTTCCGCACCAATGCCCGACGCGACGCCGGTGACGATCAAGGTTTTGTTGTACAGATTCATGTTCAAGCCCTCTTATTGTTATGCAGGCGTGCGTGAGCCAAGGCTCAGAACGGATAAGCCGGTGGCGTGTTTTTCACGGTGACCCATTGCCACTGACTGTATTCGTCCCAGTCGGCCGGCCCGCCAACACTGCCGCCATTGCCCGATGCACCGCGACCGCCGAAGGGGTTGATGCATTCGTCAGCCACGGTCTGGTCGTTGATGTGCAGCAGGCCGCAGTCCAGCCGCTCGCCAATGGCCATGGCACGCCCCACCGACGGCGAGATGATGGCGGCCGAAAGGCCGTACTCGGTGCGGTTGGCCAATTCGATAGCCTCTTCATCGGAGGCAAAGCTGACCACCGTCGCCACTGGGCCGAAAATTTCATCTTCAAAGGCACGCATGCCCGGCCGCACGCCACTGAGCACCGTGGGCTGGTAGAACAGCCGGTCATAGTCACCGCCCGCCTCCAGCTTTGCCCCCGCCTGCAGGCTGTCGCCGACGATCTCGTGCACGCGCTGCAATTGGCGCTGGTTGATCAATGGGCCGAGCGCGGCTTCACCACGGGCAGCGTTGCCCACGGTAAGTGCCCGGGCCTTGTCGACTAACTTGCGCGTCAGGCTGGCGGCAATAGATTCATGCACCAGCACCAACCCGGTCGCCATACAGATTTGCCCTTGGTGCAGCCAGGCCCCCCAGGCGGCATTGCTCGCGGCCAGGTCGAGGTCGGCGTCTTCGAGAATGATCAACGGGTTCTTGCCACCCAACTCCAGCGCCACTTTTTTAAGGTGACGACCAGCCACCTCGGCGACTTTGCGCCCCGCCGCCGTGGAGCCGGTAAACGCGATCATCCTGACATTCGGGTCGCGACACAGCGCCTCGCCGGCCGGTGCGCCGCCGGGCAGCACGTGCAGCAGGCCCTTGGGCAGGCCCGCTTCTTCGAATAGCCGGGCGATGAGAAAACCGCCGCTGACCGGGGTCTGCGGATCGGGCTTGAGCACCACCGCATTGCCCGCGGCCAGGGCCGGTGCCACCGAGCGCAGCGACAGCACCAGGGGGAAATTGAAGGGGGAAATCACCCCGACCACGCCATGGGGCTGACGCCGGGCATAGGACAGGCGCCCCGCCGCGCTGGGCAACACCACCCCGTGGGGTTGGGACAGCAAGCCCGCCGCCTGGTGCAGCAATACGATCGCCTCGCGTACTTCGTGCTCGCCCTTGAACAGCGCAGCCCCGGTTTCCCGGGCGACATACAACGCCAGTTCGGCGAATGACCGTTGGGCCACCTCGGCAGCCTTGCGAAATACTTCGGCACGCTCCCGTGGGCCGAGTGCGGCCCATGCCGGCTGGGCCAGGGCCGCACGGCGGCTGGCCACGGCGATGTCGGCCGGGCTGGCCATGGCGCAGTGCATCAGGGGCTCGCCGGTGGCAGGTTCGATCACGGGGATCACGGCTCCCGAGGCGGGAACCCAATCGCCATCGAACACACATTCGGACTCGATGGCCCGCTGTAGCAGGTGGGTGGTTTCAGACACTGACATGGCAACTCCCGGTTCTTGTAATTGTCATCGCCTGCACGCATGCAGACGCCGCATCAAGCCTTGAGCAAAGGCTGTGCCGCTTGCGCGGGACGACGCTGACATAAACCGCCGAGGGCTCTGGATCGCGACCTGCCACGTGCCGTACAGCGTCCACCCACCGATCGATTGCAAAAACCGCCCCACCACCACTTGTTCAATTGATAAGGTTATGTTTAATAACTATCTCGGCAGTGACTCATATCGATCACTCGCTTTGCAGGGGCATAACAATGACTAATCCCCATAGCGCGCAGCCCGACAACCGAGCAACCACCGCGCACTATCATCCGCGAGGCGACAGCCGTCATCTCAGCGACAGCAGCTCACCCACGCCTGCGGAACTGACCGACTGCCTGTTTTTTTCTCCGGAAGACGGCCGCATCTGGCTCAACGACCAACGCATGTTGCTGCTGCACAGTTCCGCCTTCGGCGCCCTGCGCGCAGAGGTCATCGAGCGCCTGGGGCTGGAACAGGCGCGCGGTCTGTTCACACGTACCGGTTATGCCTCGGGCTTGCGGGACGCTCGCTTGATCCGTGAACGCTGGCCCCAGGCCGATGCCGCGGCGGTATTTCGCGCCGGCACCCACCTGCACACCCTGGAAGGCATGACCAAGGTCGAACCGTTGCACTTTAAGTTCGACGCCGACTCGGGGTTCTATGAAGGCGAGTTTCTCTGGCACCACTCGTGCGAGGCCGATGAACATGTGAGCGCCTACGGGATTGGCCAGGACCCGGTGTGCTGGACTGAGACGGGCTATGCCATCGGTTTCGTCAGCGGCCTCTTCGGGCAAATGGTGATTTTCCGCGAGGTGCAATGCCGAGGCATGGGCCACAGCAGTTGCCGGGTGGTGGGCAAGACGGCCGAACAATGGGGTGATGTCGAGCAGGACCTGCGCTACCTGAATGTGTCCCAACCCGTCGCCAGCCCTACCACCGCCCCTGCGCGCCAGAGCCCGGCAGGCAACCCTGCCGGCGTCAGCCAGGCACAAGCCTTGGTAGGCGCCAGTGCGGCGTTCAACGCCGCGATGCAAGCCCTGCAACGCGTCGCGCTGACCCCTGCCACCGTGCTGATCAGCGGTGAGTCCGGCGTGGGCAAAGAGATGTTTGCGCGCCAGCTGCACCAACTCAGCTCTCGCCGCGAGAGCCCGTTTGTGGCCCTCAATTGCGCAGCCATCCCAGACAACCTGATCGAGGCCGAACTCTTCGGTGTCGAGCGTGGCGCGTACACCGGCGCCACCCATTCGCGTCCCGGGCGTTTCGAACGGGCCCAGGGCGGCACGCTGTTTCTGGATGAAATCACCAGCCTCAGCCTGGCGGGGCAAAGCAAACTGCTGCGGGCCTTGCAGGAACGCGAGATCGAACGGGTCGGCGGCGTGCGCGGCATCATGGTGGACGTGCGGGTGGTGGCCGCGACGAATATCGATCTGCGCAAAGCGGTGGCTGACGGCACGTTTCGCGAAGACCTGTTCTACCGGCTGAATGTCTACCCCATCGCGCTGCCGCCGCTGCGGGAACGCCGGGATGACATCCCGCTATTGATCAACGCGTTCCTGACGCGCTTCTGCCAGGAATACGCCCGGACACCCGCCGGCTTGACCATGCGCGCGCTCAAGGTACTGCTGCGCTACGATTTCGCGGGCAACGTGCGTGAGCTGCAAAACCTGATCGAGCGCGGCCTGATCGCCAGTGACGAAGGCCAAGCCATTGACCTGGTGCATCTGTTTCGCAACGAGCCCCTGCCGGCGGATCCCTATGGCCTGGACGACCACGGCAGCCTGTCCAACACTGCGCCGGCAAGCCTCCCTGCCCTGCTGGACACTCTGGGCCAGCTCGACCAGGGCTTTTCCATTGAAGGGCTTGAGTCGCGCCTGATCCAGGAGGCGCTGCAACAGCACGCCGGCAACCTGGCCGCCGCAGCCAGACGCGTTGGGCTCAGCCGTGCGCAATTTGCGTACCGCTTGAAGAAATATCAGCGGCAAACCCCTCAAGCACGGGAGAGCAATGGCCTGACCTGAGAATGAGTGCTTTAAAAGTTTTATCCAATTAAGTATTTTGCAGGAACACCGGGCTGACTAACGCCCTCTTTCTTACGCATGTTTTTTATTTTCATGACAAGGACCTTCAGTGAGCGGACTGCGTGAACGCCAGAAAGCCGAACGACGGCAAGCCATCAGCAAGGCGGCCATCGAACTGTTTGAGCGCCAGGGTTTCCAGAACACCACCATCGAACAGATCGCCGGCCAGGCAGGCGTCTCGGCACCCACGGTGTTCAAGTATTTCGGCAACAAGCAGGAAATCATCCTGGAAATTCTGCACCAGGCCGATCAACGCGCCATTACCGACACCCGCAGCCGGATCCAGGAAATCGAAGACCCGGTTGAAGCGCTGTGTCATCTGGAGCGGCTACTGACGGGCTACGCCCTGGAAGTCATGCACCCGAGCCTTTGGCGCGAGCTGTTGCCGTTGATCCTGTTCGGCGGCAACAACGAACTGCCTGCCGGCTACCGCGCCATGAACGACGCGCTCAGGGCCGAAATCAGCCAACTGCTGCGGGAACTGCAACTGGCCGGCAAATTGCGCCCCCAGCTCGATGTCGAATTGGCCGCGTTCCTGTTGAACGACTATTCGCACCTGCAGCTGTTCAGGCTGGTGAACCAGGAACAGCCGGATATCGAGGCGCACTCCTTGCAGGTCAGGCGTATCACCGAGCTGCTGTTTTATGGCATGCAGGCCTGATAGGACGTGCCTGCAGCGCAGCATGGTTGTCTACACAAATCGCGATGCGAAGCTAGCCGCTTTTGATCCTTATCTCAGGCCCCCAAAAATCAATATCGGATTACGGGGGCGAACCCCCTCGCGGAGGGCCCGTTGGATAGTCGTCGGCTTCCGAGCCGTCACGGGAGCAAGCTCCCTCGCCACAGGTTCATGGCCACATCAAAGTTGTGTAGCGCAGGCGAGCCGGCTCCACAGGCAAGCAAAAGCTGCAATGCAGCATGGTATCTACACGCATCACGATGCGAAGCGAGCCGCTTTTGATCTTGATCTCAGGCGCCCCGTCAAACCACGCTGGCCGGAATTCGATATTGATTTGGGGGGTAAACCGGCAGGGATGCCGGTTTAGCCGCCCCGCGCCATGGATGGCGCGTGGCGGCGGCCCCCCAAATCAATGTCGGATTGCGGGCACACCGAGCCTGGGCGAGGTGCCGAGTGGTGGGGCAAGAGCCCTTTGGTTACTTTGGGGCTTTTCCAAAGTGACCCGCCGTAAGGGCGGAACCCTAAGCCGTCGTTACCGCAGCAATGGATATGTACTCGTTCCATTCCAACATCCTGGTCGGCCCAAAGGCCGCCAACCGGGGCGACCTCCCTCGCGGAGGGGCAGTTGGATAGTCGGCGGCTTTCGAGCCGTCACGGGAGCAAGCTCCCTCGCCACAGGGTCACGGCCACTTCAAAGTTGTGTAGCGCAGGCGAGCCCGCTCCACAGGCAAGCAAAAGCAGTTCTGCCTTTGCTTTCCTTTTAAGCTCAAGCGCCGTCAAACATGCTGGCCGAACCCAGGCTTTGGAGCGTGCCAGCAGATCAACGGTTGGTCTTGATGGCCGTCCAGGTACGGTTACGGATCCGCTCCACCGCGGCCGGCACCGGCTCCAGGGCGAACAAAGTCTTGCGTGCCTCGTCCGGCACGTACATGTTCGGGTTATTGCGGATACCGGCATCCACCAACGCAGTGGCGTCCTTGTTCGGGTTGGGATAACCGATCTGATTGCTGATACGAGCAATCACGTCCGGACGCAGAATGTAATTGATGAACACATGAGCCTCCTCCGGATCAGGCGCATTGGCCGGGATCATCATCACGTCCGACCACATCGGCGCGCCCTCCTTGGGCAATGCCATCTCGACCTTGACGCCCTTGCCGGCGGCATCCGCCAATCGCTTGGCCAACGCCACACCGCCGGACCAGCCCACACCGATGCAAATATCACCATTGGCCAGGTCCATGCCGTAGCGCGACGAGTTGAAGTACGTGACGTAGGGGCGGATTTTCATCATCAAGGCCTGGGCCTGCGGGTAGTCCTCGCGTTTCTGGCTGTTGGGGTCCAGGCCCTTGTAGTGCAGGGCAATCGGCAGGATTTCATTGCCGGCATCGAGAAAGCCCACGCCACAACTGGCGAGCTTGGCGAGGTTTTCTTCCTTGAAGATGATGTCCCAGCTATTTATCTGCACATCGGGGCCGAGGGCTTTGCGGACCTTGTCGACGTTGTAGCCGATCAGCGTGGTGCCCCACAGGTAAGGTGCGGCATAGCGATTGCCGGTGTCCCCCACAGCCTCCAGGGAGTGCATGAATTGCGCGTCCAGGTGCTGCCAGTTGGGTAACTGCTTGCGATCCAGGGGCTGGACGGCGCCGGCCGTGATCAGATGCCCCAGGTTGGCGGTGCCGGGGAATACCACGTCATAGCCGGAGTTGCCGGTCAGCAGCTTGGACTCCATGGTTTCGGCACTGTCGAACACATCGTAGATCGGACGAATACCGGTTTCGTCCTGGAAACTCTTGAGCACTTGCGGCGGCAGGTATTCGATCCAGTTGTAGATCCGCACGGTCCGCTCTTGCGCCAGGCAAAAACCACTGATCAACAGCGAAGCGACAGTGCCCAGCAAGGTATTACGCAAAAACCTGTTCATATAAAAACACTCCAGCGCGGCCACGATGGCTCGCAGCACTTAATAGCGATAGGTGAAATACAATTCCAGCGCGCTGAAGCGCTGGTCGTTGCCGAAAACCTGCTTGGCGGCTGCCAGTGGCTTGACCCAGTTGTAGGACAGCGACGTATAGAACGATGGTGTTGGCGTCCAGTCGAGGAACACCACGCTCTCATCGGCAAAACGCCGGTCACTGACCGTCGCGCCCATGTAGTTTTTCTGATCCAGCCAGAACTGGTAGTGAATCGCGCCGAGGGTCAGGGTTTCGTTGAGGTGGGTCTTGAGGGAGAACTGCTGGACATTTTCGTTGCTGTTGAACAGCAGGTAGTTGCCGACCACATCCCCCACAAGCCAGGTGCTCCAGTCAACGAACCCCTTGCTCAGCGGGTCCCAGGCTTTCTGGCGGTTATCGGCGAGGTTGTCATCACCGGAAAAGCTTGCGTAGCGGTAGCCGACCACGGGTGTCAGCGGCAAGGTATTGAAGGCATAGTCGGCCTGGCCATACCAGGCGCTGGCGTCGTAATCGACACCCTCGCCGCTGCCTCGCTCCAGCGCATACTCGGCATTCAGGGTGAGCGCCGGCACGCCGGGCACACTGGCCTTGAGCGCCCTAAGGTTGTACACCAGCATCCCATCCCGACGCCGTGGCAGCGTGCTCCCTCTGGGGCCGAGGGCATTGACCTTCATGGCCATGGCCCCCAGTGTCACCTGGTTATCGACGTTGTAATCGAGGTTGACCCCGGTCATGCGCCAATCACCCAGATCATCGTCAGTGCGCAAGGTGAATGCCTGAGATTTCAGCGCGCCGTGATCCCAGGCCAGGATCGCCGAGTCCTTGAAGGCCGTGCGCGGGCCGAGCCAGTAGGCGCCGTCCTTGTGCTGATCGAGATTGCCGTCCATCACGATAAAGCCCGTACCGATCATGTAGTTCTGGCGACCCGCAGTAAGCGTCCACTCGCCGGCGCGGAAACCTGCGTAGAGTTCTTCGACGGCAGCCTTGCCGTCAGAGCTGCGGGTGAAGCCGCCCGCATCGCCATCACCGAAGGTGCTGGCTGCCACCAGGGCACCGCCCGCCAGCAGGCTGAAGTCGGGTTGCAGCACATAGTCGAGCTTGACGCCCGGTTTTACGTAGACCTCTTGCCAGTTGATCGTCGCGCCGCCATTTTTACCGCTGCGTGAATCGACTTGACCGCTGCCGAAGTTGACGCCACGGGTGAACAGCGTCGCGCCGCCTGCGGTGAGGTTGACTTCGCCCTTGAGATTGCCGTCCTCAAAGGTGTAGCCCGCCAACGCGATGTGGGGGATCAAGGGTAAGCCGAGCGCCAGCAGCGCTCGAGAGAAACGCGGGGTGAAAACCATAAGAAGCTCCTGTGGAATTATTGTTGTTACAGGGCAGTCAATGGCGACGCAGCGCGCCGCCAGCACCCGGCGAGGCCGGGTGAATAGAACGCAAGATTCTTATTGTTTGGCGTGTATCAGTGGCTCAGGTGCGCGGCAATGGCGCGCAGCATGCGCACGCTGTCGGTATCGAACGGGCTCACCGCATCCGCCAACGACGATTGCTTGACGATCACCACACCGGAGGGTTTGTCGATGAACAGGTACTGGCCGTGAATCCCGCCGGCCATCAGGGCCTGGCTGTGGTCATTGAACACGTACCACTGGCTTCGGTAAGAGGCGCCCGGTGTCCAGCTGGAGAACTCGGTGTTTTGCGCGTAGATCGCCGGATCAGACCCGGCGGCAATGCGCGCCACGGTCTCAGGCGACAAGAGTTCGCAGCCATCATGGCGGCCATCGTTGGCCAGTAGTCGACCGAAACGCGCCATGTCTCTCAAGGTGGCACTGAAGCCCGCGCCCGCCACATTCCGTCCCCACGGATCGGCCATGAAATAGCCGTCCCGGTCACACCCCAGGCGCTCCCAGATCCTTTCCAGCATCTGGCTGCAGGCCTTGCCCGAGGCGCGCTCCATGACCCACGCCAACGCTTCGGTGGTCGCCGTCACGTAATGGAAAAAACCACCGTGGCTCCCGCGCTTCCTGAGTGACGGCAAGTATTGATACAGCGATTCGAATTGGGCGTACTGCGCGGGTGCCGGTTGAAAGCCGCAGGCATAACCGTATTGCGAACTCTCGGAGTTGGGGTCGTCATAGACCTCGCTGTAGTCGATGCCCACCGCCATGTCGAACAACTGGCGCACCGTCGCATCGCCAAATGCGCTGCCCACCAGCTCGGGCACGTAGTACGCAGCGGGTAACTCGGGCTTGAGCGCGCCTTGGGTGACCAGTTGTTCACCCAGGGTGCCGATCAGCGATTTGGTCACCGAGAACATGATGTGGCGGTCATCGGCGCGCTGGCCGTTGAAGTAACGCTCGAACAATACCGTGTCGCCCTGCATCACCAAAAAAGCGTCGGTCTGGCTGGCGACAAGGTGATCGATAACGCTGATGCTCAGCCCGCACTCACTGTCGAAACACAGCGCGTCCAGTGCTCTTGGGGCCTGCTTGAGTTGCCCCGCAGATGCGGTGCCCGCCTGCACATCGATGGTGGGACGCAGGCGCGCCAGATGACGGAACCCCCACTGGCTGAAGGGTGGACGCATCCAATTGCTCCACGTGACCCGGTGTTTCGGCTCAGCCGGAAAGCCCTGCATCAATTCGGGTGCCCACTGAGGCACGGTTAAGGACTCGACCGTCTGGACATACAGACTGGCCAATGAGCGCGTGATTTTCTGACCCATGGTGTAACCCTGGAAGTGACTCTGCATGCGAGCAGATGCGCAGCAATAATTAACCGGCAATTATTTTTTAGTCAATAAAATATTTTATCGACAAACAGAAATGATCACTCCACCAGCAGCACCCATTAAAAAAAGCAGCCCTTTGGCACCGATAACATCGTTTCTCGGGCGCCCCACCAATCCCTATATTGGCCCGCACTATCTGTGTGAATGACTCAACGTTCACCCCTCAGTGCGAGTAGCCTCAATGAACAAAAAACCTGACAGCGCAGGACTTGATAATGCGGGCGCCGGGACCCGGGCGGTCTGGGGCGGGGAGCAAGTCAGCCACCCTTACAACGCCACCCAAACCCCTATCGTGGCCAGCGCTGCGTATGGCTACGACGACATTGATGCCTGGTATGACGTTGCATTGGGCAAAGCCCCAGGCTTTATCTACAGCCGCATGAGCAACCCGACGGTCGAGACTCTCGAAGCCAAGATTGGCGAGTTGGAAATGGCCGAATCCGCCGTTGCCTTCAGCAGCGGCATGGCCGCGATCAGCAGCGTGCTTTACACCTTCCTGGCCCATGGCGACCGCGTAGTCTCCACCAAGGACAGCTATGGCGGCACCAACAAGATTTTCGAAGAGTTCCTGCCGCGCACTGGCGTGGCGGTCACGCTGTGCGAGACGTTCGATCATGAGCAGATCGAGCGCGAAATCGCCAAAGGCTGTCAGGTGCTGTACCTGGAAACGCCCACCAACCCGACCCTGAAAATCCTCGATATCCAACGGCTGGTCGCGGCGGCCAAGCGCGTCGGCGCCCTGGTGGTTGCCGATAACACCTTCGCCACGCCACTGAATCAGAACCCGCTGGCGCTGGGGGTGGACGTGGTCATCCACAGCGCCACCAAATTCCTCAGTGGCCATGGTGATGTGCTGGGCGGCCTGGTCTGCGGCAAGGAATCGTTGATGGCCAAGGTTCGGCATTACCGCGAAATCAACGGTGCGACACTCGACCCGTTCTCGGCCTACCTGATCATTCGCGGCATGAAAACCCTGGTACTGCGCATGCGCCAACAGCAACGCAGCGCTTGTGCCCTGGCGGAGTTCTTGTGCACCGAACCCTTGGTGTCATCCGTCAATTATCCCGGCCTGCCCGGGCACCCGAACCACGCGGTGGCCTGCGCGCAAATGGCTGGCTTCGGCGCCATCGTCAGTTTTGTACTGGTCGGCGGCATGGACACCGTCAAGGTACTGCTGCCACGCCTGCGATTTGCGCACTGCGCCGGCAACCTCGGTGCGGTGGAAACCATTTACGGCCCGGCCCGCACCACCAGTCATGTGGAGAACACGCTGGAGGAACGGCTGGCGCTGGGCATCTCGGAGGGGCTGGTGCGGGTCTCGGTCGGCATCGAGGACACCGATGATCTGCTTGATGATTTGAAGCAGGCGTTCGCATTTGTGCGCTGCCTGCGCGAGGAAAACAGCCAGCGGAGTACCTGCGCCGAAGCCGCGAACTGACCTTTCAAACCTCACGACAGGGCCGTCTGTGAGGCGTTTCATGAAGAGGAATAATAATAAGACTTAGCGGCAACGTTCCTACCTGCCCTAACAACTTTCATGAGAACAACCATGTCCACAAAAGAAGAAAAACTCAACACGCGTGCCGGCTTCAAACAGGAAATGCAAACCCGCCATATCGTCATGTTGGCACTCGGTGGAGTGATCGGCACCGGGCTGTTTCTGACCTCCGGATACACCGTCAACCAGGCCGGCCCGCTCGGTGCGGTCATCGCTTACGTCATTGGCGCACTCATGGTCTACATGGTGATGATGTGCCTGGGCGAGTTGGCGGTGCAGATGCCCGAAACCGGCTCGTTCAGCAGTTACGCGACGCGGTTTCTCGGCCCGGGTACCGGCTATACCGTGGCATGGCTGTATTGGCTGACGTGGACGGTGGCCATCGGTTCGGAATTCACCGCTGCCGGTATCCTGATGACGCGCTGGTTCCCCGACACGCCGGTATGGATCTGGAGTGCGCTGTTCGCCGGCGCGGTGTTTTTCACCAACGTGGTGTCGGTCCGTTTGTTTGCCGAAACCGAGTTCTGGTTGTCCCTGATCAAAGTCGTGACGGTCGTGGTGTTTCTTTTGATCGGCGGCGGCGCCATTCTCGGGCTGCTCAATATCGATCAGGTCCACAGCATCGGCCTGGGTAACTTCACCCGCGAAGGCCTGTTCCCCACTGGTTTCATGTCGATTGCCATGACCTTGCTGGCCGTGTCGTTCGCATTTTCGGGCACCGAGCTGATCGGTATTGCCGCCGGTGAAACCAAAGACCCGCAACGCAATGTGCCACGGGCCATCCGCACCACCGTGCTACGCCTGGCGATCTTTTTCGTCGGCACGATTTTCGTCCTGGCGACCCTGTTGCCCCGCGAACAGGCCGGATTGGTGGAAAGCCCCTTCGTGACCGTATTCACCTATATCGGCATCCCCTACTCCGCCGACATCATGAACTTTGTCATCATTACTGCGCTGTTGTCGGCCGCCAACTCCGGGCTGTACGCCGCCTCGCGGATGCTCTGGACCTTGAGCGACCAGGGCCATCTGCCCAAGCAGTTCTCCCAACTGACCCGCATGGGCACGCCGTTGAATGCGATTGTGTTGAGCATGGTCGGCGGCGGCGCCTCACTGCTCAGCAGTGTGTTCGCGGCCAACACCGTGTACTTGGCGCTGGTTTCCATTTCCGGGCTGGCGGTAGTGGTGGTCTGGATGAGCATCGCCGCGAGCCAGATCGCCTTTCGCCGCCAGTATGTGGCCAATGGCGGCGATGTGCGCGACCTCAAGTTCCGGGTGCGCGGTTACCCGTGGATTCCGCTGGGCGCGTTGGTGTGCTGCACCCTGGCGTGTGTGGGGATCGCGTTTGACCCGGAACAGCGGGTCGCGCTGTACTTCGGTGTGCCCTTCATCGCCTGGTGCTACTTCGTGTATTACATTACCCGCAACAGCCGCGAGCGACGCCTGTCGCTCGCCTCCACGGTTCGACCGTCCGATGCGTTCTAGGCGCGCTCGACGGTGTGGCCCAGCGTGCTCGGCACAGCGTCGATAAGGTACAGACCATGAAGCAAAAGCCACTCCCTCCGTTGAATTGGCTACGGGCCTTCGAGGTGTCCGCTCGATGCCTGAACTTCACTCACGCCGCTGACGAACTGTGTTTGACCCAGGGTGCGGTCAGCCAGCAGATCCGGCAGTTGGAAAGCCATCTGGGGGTGGCGCTGTTCAAGCGGTTGCCGCGTGGCCTGGGCCTGACCGAAGAAGGCCAGGCCTATCTGCCGGTGGTGCAGGATGCGATCACCCGGCTGGCAGTCGGCACCAATGAGATTTTTGGCCAGCACAAACGCCGGCCGATCAAAGTGCGTGGCAGCCTGGCGTTTTTCGTGCACTGGCTGGCGCCCAAACTGGTGGGCTTTCGTCAGACCCATCCGCATGTGGATATCCGCTACATCAGCAATATCTGGGTCAAGGAGCTGGATGGCGAAGACGATATGGAGATTCGCTGGGGCCATGGCCAATGGCCCGGCCTGGTTTCACAGCGCCTGACCTGGGACACCTTGTTTCCGGTGTGCTCGCCCGCCCTGATCGCACGTTCGCCGCTGAACACTGCCCAGGACGTAGCCCAGCACACACTGCTGCATGTGCTGGGCTACGAGGAGGGTTGGGGTTACTGGTTGAAGATGGTCGGCGCGGACACCGTCGATTCGTCATGCGGCTTGCAGTTCGACACGCTGATCTCGACCTTGCGCATGGCGGAGCTGGGGCAAGGGATTGCACTGGCACGCTCCTCGATGGTCGACGAAATGCTTCAGGACGGGCGCCTGGTCGAACCCTTCGACCAGCGCATCGAAGCCAGCGAATCGTTTTACCTGGTAAGGGGTTCAGGC
This sequence comes from Pseudomonas sp. MWU13-2517, assembly GCF_023242545.1. NCBI lineage: Bacteria > Pseudomonadati > Pseudomonadota > Gammaproteobacteria > Pseudomonadales > Pseudomonadaceae > Pseudomonas > Pseudomonas sp. MWU13-2517. The sequence continues at coordinate 120,991 of NZ_JALMFA010000014.1, forward strand.
GCCGACGAGCATCCCGACGCCGTGATGTTTTCAACCTGGCTGGTCGAGCAGGCACACCGATACAAATAGTGGCCGGAGCCAAAGCATGCACTATGTGAGTACCCGAAATGCCGCCGTACGGGTCGACTTCGAAAAGGTCGTATTGTCCGGCATTGCCGACGACGGCGGGCTGTTCGTCCCCCTGGACCTGCCGCAATTCGAACCCCAGGACATCGCGAACTGGTCTACCTTGCCCTACGACGAATTGGCGTATCGGATCTTGCGTCCGTTCATTGGGGACGCCATTCCCGAGCCGGATCTCAAGCGCCTGCTCAAAGAGGCCAGCCGCCGTTTCCAGCACCGGGCCGTAGCGCCTTTGCATCAGGTCGACCGCAATGAATGGGTACTGGAGCTGTTCCACGGCCCTACCCGCTCCTCGAAGGATTTTGCCGCGCAGTTGCAGGCGCAGTTGGTGCAATACTTTCTGCACCAGCGCGCCCGACGCGCAGTGATGCTCGGCGCCACCAACGGCGATACCGGCCTGGCGGCGATCGAGGCGTTCAAAGACTGTGACGAGGCCCATCTGGTAGTGCTCTACCCGGAGCGCGGGGTGCCGCAGCACCAGTTGCACGCGCTGTGGGCGGTGGCGCGGCCCACTGTGCATCTGTTTGCGGTCGACGGCAGCTTCGACGAGTGCCAGGGCATTGTCAGCCGCCTGTTCAAACAGTGGCCGTGCCCCCAGTACGAGGCGATCAGTTTCAACTCCAGCAACTGGGTCAACGTCCTGGCACAACTGGTGATGTATTTCCACGCGGTGCTGCAACTGGGCGGCGGTCAGCGGCCGATCGGTTTCAGCGTGCCGGCGGCGAGTTTCGCCGAAGTCTATGCAGGCTACGTAGCGCAGAAGATGGGCTTGCCCATCACGCAGATTATCGTCGCCACCAATACCAACGATGCCCTGCACCAGTTGTTCCTGAAGAACCATTATTCCAGGCTGCGCGCCAACCAGACCCGGTCACCGGCGATGGACCTGTCGACGTTCTCCAACCTGGAGCGTTTCCTCTGGGAAGTGTATGAGCATGATCATCAGGCGGTCAGCGCGTTGATGCTCGAGCTGGAAACCCATGGCGAGATCACCCTCGCCAACGAAAGCTGGTTACGCGCACGGATGATCATTGACTCCTACGCAGTCAGCGATGAGGAAACCCTGAATGAGATGATCGCGCTGCATCGCGACACCGGCTACATCGTCGACCCGCACACGGCCACCGGCGTGATTGCCGCTCGCCTGTACCGGCGCAGCCTGGTGGCGCCGATGGTTACGCTGGGGGAAATTTCCCCGGTCAAATCGGCGGCGCTGCTCGCCGAACTGGGGATCTGCCTCCCGCAGCCGGCCAGCCAGGGCGAGCAACCGGTACGCCCACCGTGTCATCGGGTCGCCCCCGATGACATCACCGCCCTTCTTACCGTGCTCGACACGCTATGAATGCGTGGCAAGTGGAGGCCCCATGAAGCGCATCCTGGACCCTCTTGATGAGCGCATCATCGCCGAGCTGCGGCTTAACGCACGGGCGGCCCACGCCGAGCTGGCGGCCAAGGTCAACCTGTCGCGCAACGCCGTGCGCCAACGGATCGAACGGCTGGAACGCGACGGTGCGATCCTGGGCTATACCGTCCAGACGGGCGACGGACGACACGCCTCCTCACAGATCAACGCAGTGATTTTCGTCTATCGCTATGACCGTATGCGCGGGGAGGACGTCCTGCAGGCCCTGCGCGCGATCCCTGAAGTGATCCAGTGCGATGTCATGAGCGGCGAGTTCGACCTGATGCTGCGCGTCGGCGCAACCAGCCCGCAGCGGGTGCATCAGGTGTGGAATCAGATCTCGGCACTGGCGGGCGTGGAAAACACAGTGACTTCGTTCGTTTTGTCCTCCGTCGTCTGAACCGGTTTTGGCTTGGAAAAAGGCCAACTCCGGTTAATGCCAGCCAGTCAAGGGTGAACGCTGTATGTGTGGCGAGGGAGCTTGCTCCCGTTGGGCCGCGAAGCGGCCCCGCTCTCTGTTTACAAAGCATGGGACTGCTGCGCAGTCCAACGGGAGCAAGCTCCCTCGCCACAGGTTACTTTCCAGCCTTTCTCCTTCTTAACTGACTGGCATCAGTCAACTCCGGTTGGCTTTTTTTATGCCGGTCGTGCGTGCTTCCCCTTGGTCAAAACGCCCATGAAATAGAGCAAATCGGCATATTTCACTGCCCTGGGCGCGCCCCTAATCTAGAGCCCTACCCCTCCTCACCCAGATCAAGGGCAATAAAAAAAATGACTGAATATAAACTCGCGTTGGTCGGCTTTGGCGGTGTCAATCGTGCGTTGGCGCAATTGATTGCCGAGCGCAATGAGCGCTGGAAAACCGAACTGGGCTTCAGCCTGAAAATCGTCGGCGTCACCGACCTGTTCCTCGGCTCGCTGATCAATCGTCAAGGGCTGGACGCGGCCTTATTGGCAGGTCTGCCGGTGGTCAAGGGCGCCCTGGCGCAACTGCCGGGTGGCAACGCATTGGCGCTCAACGAGGTGGTGATCAAGGACTCCGGCGCGGACATCATCGCTGAGGCGACATTTACCAACCCGGTGGACGGCGAACCGGCGACGTCCTTTTGTCGCTGGGCGCTGGAGAGCGCCAAGCACGTAGTGACCACCAACAAAGGGCCGATTGCCCTGCACGGTGCTCAATTGAAAGCCTTGGCCCAGCGCAATCACGTGACCTTTGAATATGAAGGCTCGGTCATGAGTGGCACACCGGTGATCCGCCTGGCCAGGCAGTTGCTGGCGGGCAGCACGATCAGCGGTTTCGAGGGCATTCTCAACGGCACATCCAACTTCGTCCTGACCCGTATGGAGAGTGGCTTGGGTTTTACCGAGGCGGTCGAGCAGGCCCAGGCGCTGGGGTATGCCGAAGCCGACCCGACGGCGGATGTCGAGGGGCATGACGTGCGCCTCAAAGTGGTGATCCTCGCCAACGAACTGCTGGATGCGAAGCTCAGTGTCAGCGACGTGCGCTGCCGCGGTATCAGTGCCCTCACCCTGGACGACATCAACCAGGCCCGCCAGAACAATGCACGCTGGAAGCTGATCGGCGCCGCCACCCGCCAGGCCGACGGATCGGTCAGTGCCAGCGTCGAACCGCGCCTGCTGGACAACGCTCATCCGTTGGCCAGCATCGGCGGGGCCACCAACGCGGTGTCGTTCAACACCGACCTGATCGGCACGGTGACGGTGTCAGGGCCGGGCGCCGGGCGTACGGAAACAGCCTTCGCGCTGCTGTCAGACATCATCAGCCTGCATCAGGCTGCCGCACAGAACCGGGAGTAAGCCCATGAACGTATCGAACCTGGCCCGGGCAGTCGTGGCACCTCAGATCCAAGTCCTCAACCCTTACAACGGTACGCTGATCGACAGCGTGGCTGATGTGTGTGCCTCGCAGGTACCGCAGTTGCTGGCGCGGGGCCGCGACGGCGTGCAGGTGTGTGCGGGGTTGCCGCGTTATCGCAGGGCGCAGATTCTCGAACAGACAGCTTTGCACGTCGAACGCGATGCTCAGGCATTTGCCCGACTGATCGTCGAGGAAGCCGGCAAGACGCTCAAGCAGGCCGAAAAAGAGGTCAAGCGCTGCGTCAACACCCTCAAGCTGTCCGCCGAAGAGGCCAAGCGTAATGCCGGCGAGGTGATCCCCTTTGATGCCTATGAAGGCTCGGCGTCGCGCCAGGGCTGGTTCTCCCGCGAGCCTCTCGGTTTAATCGTCGCAATCACGCCGTACAACGACCCACTGAATCTCGTGGCGCATAAGCTTGGCCCCGCCATCGCCGGCGGCAATGCGGTGATTCTCAAACCCTCCGAGCTGGCGCCGTTATCGGCGATAAAACTGGTGTCGTACCTGGTCGAAGCCGGCTTGCCCGAATCCGTGGTCACGATGGCCACCGGCGGCGCGGAACTGGGCAAGGCGCTGGTGGCAGCGCGAGAGGTGCGCATGATTTCCTTTACCGGAGGCTTTGTCACCGGCGAGCAGATTGCCCGCACTGCGGGCTTGAAGAAACTCGCGATGGACCTGGGCGGCAATGCACCGGTGATAGTCATGGACGACTGTGACCTTGAGGCCACCGTGGCGAGTTGCGTGTCCGGCGCGTTCTGGGCAGCGGGACAGAACTGCATCGGTACTCAGCGGCTATTGGTGCATGCGTCCATTTATGCAGCGTTCCGCGCGCGCTTCGTCAGCCAAACCGAAGCCTTGGTGGTCGGCGACCCTATGCTCGCCAACACCGATATCGGCCCGATGATCACTCAACAAGCAGCACAGAATGCCGAGCGTGTGGTCGCTGACGCCCTGGCCCAAGGCGCCACATTGCTTTGTGGGCATCGACGCCAAGGCGCCTGCTACGCCGCCACCATTCTGGAAAACGTCGATCACGCCAGCCAGATCTGGCGCAACGAGGTTTTCGCGCCGGTGGTGGTGCTGCAGCGTTTTGAATCCTTCGATGAGGCCATCGCGCTGGCCAACGAACCCGAGTACAGCCTCCACGCCGGGATCTTTACCCGCGATCTGGCCACCGCCATGAGCGCCGCACGCCGGATCGAAGCCGGCGGTGTGATGATCAACGATTCGTCCGACTATCGCTTCGATGCGATGCCGTTTGGCGGCTCCAAATACGGCAGCCTGGGCCGTGAGGGGGTGCGTTTCGCCTATGAAGAAATGACCCAGCCCAAGGTGGTGTGCTTGAACACGCTGGCTTGATCGATTCAAGCACAGCCCAATCGGGTCGTCAGGCATTGGGCGGGGCTGGTCGCCCGCCCAATGCGGTTTTATGCCTCCCCGCGAGCTACTGCGTCAAAGCAATACCGTGGACAGCATGCCCAGCGCCCCCAGGCAAAACCCGATCAGTGCACCCCGCCCCGGCGCCTCGTGAAACAAGGCCCACACTACAACAGGCTCAAGCAGCAGCAACGACGTGACCGAGACCACGGTGACGATCCAGATATCGCCCACCGCGACATACCCCAACCAATAGGCACCCAGCAGGCATAAACCTGCAAAGCACATCAGAACGACGGGCAGTACAAACGCCTCCGGCGAACCGTGTCCCGTTTGGGCAAGCCGGGCCGTGACGACCTCGCTGTAAATGGCACAAAACTCACCGATTACCATCAACCCTAGAGCAAAAACTCCGAGTAATTCTTTGGACATATCAAAAACTCCTTCGTATTCAGCGCACTGTTTTTCAGTTCCCAGGCGGCGATGCCGTTCGCCAGGGAGGCGTTGCAGCGATACGAAGCAACCTTGAACAGGCCCGAATTACCGAAGTGCTTTTCCATGCGATTGTCCTTCAGAGGGGTTGGTACGATGCGCCCCGTATAGGGCGCGTGGGCTGATCATACGGTTCTTGAAACCTTATAAACAACCGACGTTCACGCCGAAGTCCAGGCGGCTGGGCGATGACCCAGCCCATGGAAACTCAAGGGCGCAGTGCTGCGCAGGCGCGCCGCCAACAGGATGCGACCGCGCGTTCCGCAGTTGCACCCATGCCGAGGCGTCGCAAAAATAATAAAAATAAAGAATCTTAAACAAACCCAAAATAACAATATCTGATAATTAGCTTATTCTAAAAAAGAATTTCACTGAGCTTTTTTATAGGAATATCTTCATATCACAGACCGACCCCATACCTGGTGGAGGACGAACCTCCGACCATCAGGAGCCTGAACCAGGCTTAAGGGACCTCGCTCGATATGCCAGACATTGCCTTTCCCATCCCCAAGTTCCACCTGTCATTGTTGACCAGTTCCCTCCTGCTGGCCGCGGCGCCCTCCTTCGCCGAGGACGCCAAGCTCGATACCGTCACCGTGATTTCCACCGGCCTGCGCGGCCAGGCGCGAACGGTGGCCGACAGTCCGGCACCGATTGATGTGATCAACAGTGAACAGTTGCTCAAGACCGGTCGCGCCGAGCTGTCGGAGGCGATCGCCAGGCTGCTGCCCTCATTCAATTTCGGCACCAACATCGCCGGCTACAACTCGGTGACGCGCCCCCTGAGCAACCGCAGCCTGGGACCGGCCTACACCCTGGTGCTGGTCAACGGCAAACGCCGGCACAACGGCGCCACCGGCCAGCGTGGCTCTATCGACAACAGCGGTGCGAATGCCGTGGACATCGACCTGATCCCGGTGAGCGCGGTGGACCATATCGAGGTACTCAAAGACAGCGCGGCCGCTCAATACGGCTCGGATGCGGTGGCCGGGGTGATCAATATCATCCTCAAGGCCACCGACAACGGCGGGCACCTGGAATCGAGCTACGGACAGTTGTTTTCCGGGCAAGGTGAAACCATCAAGGTGGCTGGCGACCAGGGTTTCAAGCTCGGTAACGGCGGCTTTTTCCACTTTTCGGCTGATGCCCGCAAGCGCGGCAGCGCCGCGTGGAACGACAAGGCAGACAGCAGCGTCAGGGCGTTCAACGATCCGGCCAAGGAGGCGGCCTGGGACCGCGTGGCCATCAAGAACGGCGACCCCGACCTCAAGGCGTTCAACCTGGCCTACAACGCCGAACTGCCTCTGGAGGACCTGACGCTGTATTCGTTCTCCACCTATGGCGAACGCGATGCCGAAGCGGCCAACTACTTTCGCCTGCCCACCGGCGCCGCTGCCGTGCCGCAGGTATTTCCCAACGGCTACTACCCGCTCAACAACATCAAGGACCGCGACTATCAGTTGCTCTTCGGCGGCAAGGGCCAACTGGCCGAGTGGAACTGGGACCTGAGCACCACCTACGGGCGTAACAACGTCCATCACTCCAGCGACCTGAATATCAACCCGTCGCTGGGCACTGCGTCACCGACCCGATTCGACAACCTGGCGACCTTCCGATTCGAGCAGTGGGTCAACAACCTGGACGTCACCCGGCGCTACGACAGCCTGTTCAACCTGACTGCGCCGGTGCAGGTATCGGCCGGCCTGGAGCATCGCTGGGAACATTTCAGTACCTTCGCCGGCGAGCCCGCGGCGTATATCACCGGCACCTACCCGGCCGCCTCGGGCGCGCAGGCGGCCGTGACGATCCGGCCGGAAGATGAAGTCAGCCTGATCCGTAACAACTATGCGGGCTACCTGGACCTGGGCTTTGACCTGACCGAGCGTTGGTTCCTCGACGTGGCTGGGCGGGTCGAGCATTACGACGATGATTCGGGCAACACCTTCGGCCTGAAAGTGAATTCACGCTATGACCTGACCGATACCGTCGCCGTGCGCGGCACCGTGGGCACCGGCTTTCGGGCGCCGTCCCTGACGCAGATCGGCTATACCGTGGCGGACAACCGAGTGGCGACCGACGTGAATGGCAACGTGGTGCCCGCCGTGACCCGCCTGACCCCGTCCGGCAGCAACCTGGCCAAGGCCCTGGGTGGCGATGACCTCAAGCCGGAAAAATCCCGCAACCTCGGTCTCGGCCTGACCTGGCAACCGGCGCCGCGTACCAGCGTCACAGCCGATGCCTACCTGATCGATATTGATGACCGCATTGCCCTGACGAGCAATATCTACGACCGCGGCAATGGCGCGATCAACACGATCCTCGCCGCCCAGGGCGTGCCCACCGGCACTTGGGTCAACTACTACACCAATGCCTTCGACACCCGCACCCGTGGCCTGGATGTGGTCGCCGATCACACCACGCCGCTGGATGCCTGGGGCGATGTGCGCTGGAGCCTGGGTTTCAACTGGAACAAGACCACCATCGAAGGCGCCCGCGACACTCCCGGCGCGCTGGCCAACTCCGGCGTGACCCTGGTGGGCCGCGATCGCGAAGGCGACCTCACCGACGCCACACCCAAGACCAAATGGATCCTGGGCGCCAACTGGAAGGTCGAGGACCTGGCCGTCACCCTGCAAACCAGCCGCTACGGCGCGGTCAAGACACTGGCGGTGAACCCGACGGGTGATCGCAGCTTTGGCGCCAAATGGATCACGGACCTGGACGTGAGCTACACCTTCGTCGATCACCTCACCGTCAGCCTCGGCGGTACCAACATCTTCGACGTGCGCCCCGACCGGCATGCCGTCTACAGCAACCTGGGCCTGGCGCCCTACGGCAACCCGCCGTTCTATCCGGGCGGCGGCTACTGGTACACCAAGCTGGCCTACGACTTCTGATCCACACCTGCACGCACCCGATACGCCACACGAGGGCAACCCATTGAATACCTCCAACTTGATGAGCCGTCTGCTGGCCCCTTGCGCATTGGCCCTGAGCCTGGCCGCCTGCTCGCCGGGGAACGACACCCAGGCGAGCAAGACCCTGAACATCGCCTTCTTCGGCGACAACACTACCCTGGTCAGTGTCGATCCGTTCCAGGTCTATTGGCTTGAGCATCGGGTGCTGCTGCGCAATGTCGCCGAGTCCCTCACCGACCAGGACCCGGCGACCGGCAAGATCATTCCCTGGCTGGCCAAAAGCTGGGAAGTCAGTGACGATGCGCTGACCTATACCTTCCATCTGCGCGACGACGTCACCTTCAGCAACGGTGAGCGCTTTGATGCCAAGGCGGTAAAAATCGCGTTCGACAGCGACAAGGCCCTGGCCACCGACCTGCCGGCCACCTTCGGCGCGACGTATCTGGCGGGCTATGACCATGCCGAAGTGGTCGACGCGTTCACCATCAAACTGGTGTTGGCCAAGCCGAATGCCGGGTTCCTGCAAGCCACTTCCACCACCAACCTGGCGATCCTTGCGCCCGCCTCCTACGCCCTCAGCGTCAAGGAACGGTCCCTGGGCAAGATCATCGGCACCGGCCCGTTCGTCCTGGCCAGCTACACCCCGGAAGTCGGTGCGCACCTGACTAAACGCAAAGGCTATGCCTGGGCCTCGGCCAATATGAAAAACCAGGGCGAGGCGCATCTGGACGCGGTAGACATCAGCTACATCCCCGAAGAAAGCGTGCGCAACGGCCTGTTCCTGCAAGGCAAGGCCGACATCCTGTGGCCGCGTAATCCGTTCTCGGAAGTGGATCTCAAACTGCTCCAGTCCAAGGGCGCGACCATCCAGAGCCGATCGCTGCCGGGACCTGCGTTGAACCTGTACCCCAACACCCGTGGTGAGCGCGCGCTGGCCGACACGCAAGTACGCCTGGCCGTGCAGAAATCCATCGACCGCAAGAGCTACGCCAGCACCGTGTACAACGCCGAATTCCCGGTGGTGGGCGGCCTCTTCGATGTGACCACGCCCTATTTCAAAAGCCAGGCTTCCAAACTGGCCTACGACCCCGCCGGCGCCGAACAATTGCTGGAGCAAGCCGGCTGGGCCAAGGGCGCAGACGGCTATCGCCAGAAAAACGGCAAGCGCCTGAGCCTGAGCTACAACCTCACCCCGGCTGAAACCGCCGGCGACGTATTGATCCAGGACCAACTGCGCAAGGTCGGTATCGAGTTGAAGCTCAGCGTGGTGACACGTGCCGAATGGGTCGCCAACAACTCTGCCGGCAACTACGACCTGACCAGCACCTACATGACCCGCGCCGACCCGATCATCCTGCAAACCATTCTTGATCCACGCACCGCCAACAGTTCGACCCTGGCCACCAACCTCTACTCGCCCGCCGTGCTGGACAAAGCCAAGACCCTGTTCGATGCCGGCATCACCGCCACCCAAAGCCCGCAACGCGCAACGGCCTATGGCGACCTGCAGGATCTGCTGATCGATGAAAGCTCGGCGTTCCCGATATACGAACGGGTCTGGCAGGCCGCCACGTCATCCAAAGTGAAGAACTTTCGCTGGACCGCCGAGGGCTTCGCGCTGCTGGGTGATATCGAGATCGGCACACCATGAGCCGCTACCTGATCGGCCGTGTCGGCCAGGCGTTGCTGGTGCTGTGGGGTGCCTATAGCGTCACTTACTTCATCCTGTATCTGCTGCCCGGCGATACGTTGTCGATCATGCTCAGCGCTGCGGGCATGGAGGCCGATTCGCTGTCGGCGGCGGACCTGGCCAAGGCGCGCGCGTATTACGGCCTGGATAAAGGCGTGTTCGAGCAGTATTTCGACCTGCTGCTGGGTGCACTGCGGGGTGACTTCGGGCAATCGCTTTCGCTCAATCGTCCGGTCGCCGAATTGCTCGCCGAGCGCTTGCCACAGACCTTGTCCCTCGCCGGATTCGCCATCGTGCTGTCGTTACTCGGTGGCATCGGCCTGGCCTACCTGACGGCATACATTCGCTGGCAACCGTTGAAAAAAGTTCTGACCCGCCTGCCATCCCTGGGGTTTTCAGTGCCGGTGTTCTGGATGGGCCTGTTACTGATCCAGGTGTTTGCCTTCGGCCTGGGCTGGTTTCCCGCCACCGGCAGTCGGGGCGTTGAGAGCCTGGTACTGCCGGCAATCACCCTGGCGATTCCCAGTGCGGCGGTGTACGCCCAGGTGTTGCAACGCAGTTTCCAGGGCGTGTGGCAAGAGCGCTACATCGCTACCGCCTATGCCAAGGGCTTGAGCCGGGGCCAGGTGCAGGCACGTCATGGGTTCAAGAATGCAGCGCTGCCGATCCTGACCCTGATCGGCTTGCAGGTGGGCAATACGGTATCGGGCGCGGTGCTGGTGGAAACCATTTTTGCCCGCTCCGGCATCGGTCGCCTGGCCCAGGAAGCCGTGCTGCGACAAGACATTCCCGTGGTGCTGGCGATTGTCGCCGTGTCGGCGGCCGCATTTGTGCTGGTGAACCTGTTGGTGGACCTGCTCTATCCCTGGCTCGACCCGCGTATTTCCCACACGCCAAAGGTGTCCTAGACCATGACCATGCTTGAGCAGAACCTGGGCGGTAAAGCTGCAGCGGCCAGCCCTAACCTGTGGCGACGTCGCAGCCGCTTGCAACGCACAACGACGCGGGTGCTGCGGCTGTTGCGCCGTCCGGGGTTCAGCCTGGCGTTGCTGGTGCTGATGTTTGCATTGATCGCGGCGGTGTTGCCGCATGGGCTCAGCAGCTTCGATCCCTACGCCACTGCGCCCGTCGACAAGCTTCGCGCGCCCAACCTGACCCACTGGTTCGGCACCGACGAACTGGGCCGCGATTTGTTCACCCGCGTGGTGTACGGCGCCCGCTTGTCAGTGCTGGCGGCTTCCCTGGCGGTGGGGATCGCGCTGCTGGGCGGGTTGGGGCTGGGCATTCTGTCGGGCTTTGCCGGCGGGCGCATCGATGCGCTGATCATGCGCGTCGTCGATGTGCTGCTGGCGTTGCCCGGCCTGTTACTGGCGCTGGCCATCGTCACCGCGATCGGCTTCGGCACCGTACCGGTCGCCATCGCGGTAGGGGTCGGGATCATCCCCGGCTTCGCCCGCACCACCCGCGCCGAAGTGCTGCGGGTCAAGACCTTGCCCTACGTCGAAGCCGCACGCCTGGGCGGCGCCAGCTGGGGGCGGACCTTGCTGCGGCATATCCTGCCCAACGCCTGGGGGCCGGTGGCGGTGCTGGCGACCCTGGACTTTGGCGCGGCCATCCTGGCCACGGCCGGCCTGAGCTTTCTCGGTTTCGGCGCCGCGCCACCGGCGGCGGAATGGGGCACCTTGATCGCCAACGGTCGGCACTTTCTGATCACCGCCCCCTGGGTGTCACTGCTGCCCGGGCTGTTCCTGGTCGCCGTGGTGTTCAGCCTCAACCATATTGCCCGCACCTTCGAGGAGATCCAGCGATGAGCGCTCTAGTGGATGTTCGCCAACTCAGCGTCAGCTACCGCTCCGGCGGGCACGTCAATCAAGCGGTGCGCACGCTGTCATTCGCCATCGCCCAAGGCGAAACGGTGGCGATTGTCGGCGAGTCCGGCTCGGGCAAGTCGACCCTGGCCAATGCGATCCTCGGCCTGCTGCCGGACAACGCACAGATCCACGCCGGGCAACTGTGGGTGGACGGTAACGACCTGACTCACGCCAACGAGCGCCAGAAGCGCAGCCTGCGCGGTCGTACGGTCGGCCTGGTGCCCCAGGACCCGATGGTCAGCCTCAACCCGACACTGCGCATCGGCCAGCAGATCGCCGAGGCACTGGTCCTGGCCAAGGGCAAACGCTACCCTGCGGTGGACGCCGACATTGTCGAGCTGCTGCAACAGGTGGGCATCGACAAACCCGTACTGCGCGCACGTCAGTATCCCCATGAACTTTCCGGCGGCATGCGCCAACGCGTGCTGATCGCCATTGCCCTGGCCGGCAACCCGCGGTTGATCATCGCTGACGAGCCCACCAGCGCCCTGGACGTCACCGTACAGCGCAAGATCCTCGACCACTTGCAGTACTTGGTCAGCGAGCGCGGGATTTCGCTGCTGATCATCACCCATGACCTGGGCGTGGCCGCCGACCGCGCCGACCGGATCCTGGTGATGCAACAAGGCGAACTCGTCGAGCAGGGGCCGCCACACCAGATCCTCGGCGCGCCACAGCACGACTACACCCGCGCGTTGATTGCCGCCGCTCCCGCGTTCGCCAGACGGCGCGCGCCCTTGGCCCGCATAGATCCCGCACAGCCCCCGATCCTGAGCTTGCAAAACGTGGGCAAGACGTTTGCGCTGCCCAAGGTCAAGGACGAGGACTCGACGTTCGTAGCCCTTGAAGGTCTTAACCTGCAGGTTTATCCCGGCCAGACGTTGGCCATCGTCGGCGAATCCGGCTCGGGCAAGAGCACCGCGCTGCGCATTGCGCTGGGCCTGGAAAAACCGACACAGGGTCGGGTCTGGTTCGAACAACAGGACGTCACCGACCTGAGCTGGCACGACTTCCGTCCGCTGCGCCAACGCCTGCAGCTGGTGCAACAGAACCCGTTTGCCGCCCTCGATCCGCGCTTCACAGTGTTCGAGAGCATTGTCGAGCCGCTGGTGTCATTCGGTCTGCTCAAGGGCCAGGCCCTCGAACAGGCGGCGCGAGAGTTGATAGCGCGCGTACACCTGCCGGTCAGCTACCTGGATCGCCTGCCCCGAGAACTGTCCGGCGGCCAATGCCAGCGCGTCGCCATCGCCCGAGCCCTGGCGTTGAAACCCGACCTGTTGCTGCTGGACGAGCCGGTCAGTGCCCTCGATGTCTCGGTGCAGGCGCACATTCTTGATCTGCTGGAAGAACTGCAACGCGAGATAGGCGTTGCCTATGTGCTGGTGTCCCACGACCTGTCGGTGGTGGCCAACTTCGCTCATGAGGTGCTGGTGTTGCGCAATGGCCGGGTGGTTGAACAGGGTTCGGTAGAGCGGATATTCAATCAGCCGGCCAGCGATTACACGCGGGAGTTGATTGCCGCCATCCCCGGTCGGCAGGTCACGGCCACCGCAGCCTGAGACCTGCGTCGCAGTGCCACGCGAAACAGTTGTCGGCGACGGCGCGATACCCGAGAATCGCGCCCCCGACCATCGGGCACTACAGGGATATTCTGCACATGGCTGCTTCCAATAAATGGCTGATGTCGTCCGTCGCTTACTACCTCGATTTCTTCACCGTTCCCCTCTTCGTTCTCCTCGCCCTCTACCTCGCGCCGCTTGACGTCGGCTTGGCACTGGCGGGCCTGTTGGCATGGACACTCGTGGAGTACTCGGCACACCGCTTCCTGTTCCATTCGCTGTACCGTCGTGAGCACTGGACCCACCATGTCGACGTGCTCGCCTACATCGGCGTGTCCAGCTGGAAAACCAGCTCGACGTTTGCCGCGCTGTTGCTACTGGCCTGGTTCACCGGCCTGACCTCGGTTTTTGTGGGGGCCGTGAGCGGATACTTCTTTTACATCTCGGTGCACTACGTGATGCACCGCCCCGAGCATTGGGCTTACCGCTTTATTCCAGGGCTGGTGGCCAATCACGATCTGCACCATCGCCAGGGTGTCGAAAAGAATTTCGGGGTGTCGTCGCCGCTGTGGGATCTCGTGTTGGGTACCTACGTTCGGGCTGAAACACTCGATCGGTACGAATAAACAGGGGAGGCACGGCCTGGCGGCATGCCCGCCATGGCCTGCTCGAACCATCACAGTTCGAGCTCATCGCCCTCCCTGCCCAGGGACTTTTTTGATGTTTTACTCATTGTCTTGTCCTGCTGGGGCTTCGCACGCACGTATTGATCACGCAACCGCTGCGTCAGCTCAAGCGTAAAAGGCTCGTCTTCAATCGCCAGCAGCACCAGGTGCAGAGGAAGCTCTCCGATCTCCCCACCGCCTAGAATCCGCATGGCGTCATCAACCGTGTCGAAGGGTTCTCCAATGTCAGAGGCCGCATCACACAGGCCAAAGCTGACGAAGCTGGCCCAATCCCAACCGCTGCTGCGAACATCCAACTTAAGCTGGGCCGCATTCGGGTTTCTGTCTGCATCGAGTATCAACTGCTGCAACGCCTGCGCAGAACTCACTGTCGGAACCGGCGAGTCAAACCGCAGTTGAGGCGACTCGTGATAGAACAGGTAGTACCCACCGCGTGGCAATTTGGAAAGCTTGGGCAATTGGCCCTTCTTGCTGCCTACGTCAGCCTCCCAATCCTTTGCGCGCTTGGCCTGTAGCAGCACCGCCTTGCGGCAGACCAACCCGCCGATATTCAAGGCGATGATCACACCGATATCGGCTCCCAGGCGGGTCTCTTCTTCAGTGTTGGCCAATTGCAGCATGCCCAGGTGAGATTGGGACATGGGGTAGCCGAATAGTGGAATAGCCTTGGAAGCCCACTCTGAAAGCCCATCCTCGACACACTGACTGAAGCGACCATTCAACGGATCTTCGGTTGACACCGCGCGGTTCAGCACATCGGCCATTTTCTGCTGGCAACGGAACATCCCCCAATAGATGGACCACAGCACATCAATGCGCAGGTTCTGAGGCGATGCCACCAGCCTGGTCAGCAATTGCCATTGTTCCGAACTGTGCAGGCCGCCCAGCAATTGGCGCGTGCAAGCCTCTTTCATATTGGCGGCGGCCAACTGAGCGGAGGCTTGGACGATGTCGGGGAAACTGCCCGTGACAGGCACGCCATGATGCGCAGAATAGGCACGCTCGCGTAACTCCAGCGCCTGCTTTCGCAGGCTGGCGTAGACGGCGTCATCCGGGCGTTTTTGAAAGACCAGTCGGGCCAGATGCTGACGTGCCAATGATACGTGGCCTTGGCGTATCGAAGTATCCACCGCTGCCAGGCAGGCGCCGAAATTGGCGGCCAGCCAGCCCTGGCCACAGGCAGCGGTCAAGGCTTGAGTTGCATCCTTGAGAAAGTCGCTCAGGCTTTGATGATCTTGAATGAGGTTATGCAACTCAAGTTTCAGCTCGGCTTGCTCTTTGCGCTTATCGCTGACGTGTTGGTTGTGTGCGGCTATCTGGCTGTCACGCAGTGCCTTGGCGCCGGGCTCATCATATGCACGGACGGCTTCTGCGTGATCGTCTTCGGCTTCTGTAAGTTGGCTTTTAGCCTCGCTGAACCAGGCGACCAACCCGCCCAAGCCGTAACCTTTTTTCTTTTGCTCGTCGTACTGCCGTTGGCAGTTCTCCCAATGCTGCCTGGTCTTCGACAATGCATCGTTGCGCTCCTTGGCGCCATCACGCGTCTTCAGACCATCGATCCAGGCAATCTGTGCCTGCGTCCGAGTCCGGCGCTCAGCGTAGTCATTGAGCGTTCTGGAGATAAATGCAGACAAGTCGCGTCCGAGCGCTGCGACAGTATGACGGTCTGGATTTTGTAGCGTGGTCATGAACGACTTCCTGGTCAGATTTGAATGCACCCTGGCGCAATGGCCACAGCCGATGATTTTGCCGTGGCGGCGCACAGCATCACAAGCGCCCGGCCCTCCAGCGTTCGCTGTCAGCCTGAAACGGACGTTGCATCGGCGCTGGACAACTGCGCCACAATCCGCTCGATCAACATCCGCACCCGCCGGGGCTGGGCCCGTGTGGGCGGATAGACGATGTTCAGCGCGGTACTGCCCAAGTCGTAGTCCTCGAGCAGTTCAACCAATCGCCCCGCGTTGAGGTCGGCGCTGACGTCCCATATCGATTTCAGGCAGATGCCGTGACCGGCCAGGCACCATTGCCGCACCAACGCGCCGTCGTTTGCCACTCTGCGGCCGTGCACCATGATCCGATGGGTGTGCCCGTGACGCTTGAAGGTCCATTCGCGCGAAATATTGATACCAAAGCGCATCACCAGGCATTCGTGCCGAGTCAGGTCTTCGGGGTGCAGCGGCGTGCCGTTCAGCTCCAGATAACCCGGCGAGGCACACAGGACACGGCGGTTCTCCCCCATCGGTCTGGCATGCAGGCGGCTGTCGGCCAGCGCCCCGTAACGCACGGCAAAATCGATGCCCTGGCTGACGGGGTCGACGTAGCCGTCGCTGAGGTTGAGATCGATGCTGACGTCCGGGTGCTCTTCCATGAACTGCGCCAGGATCGGCTCAATGAGTTGGCGTCCGAGGTCTTCAGGGGCGCTGAGGCGGATCGGCCCGCAGATCCTGTGCGTACCCAGGCGAATACTGCTGTGCAATTCATCGGCTTCCGCCAGCAAGCGGCGGGCGCCCTCTACCAGCAGGCGGCCTTCGTCGGTCAGGTTGATCGCCCGTGTGGTGCGGTTCAGCAGGCTGGCACCGTAGAACCCTTCCAACTGGGCCAGTCGCTCGGAGACCGACGCGGGCGAAAGCCCCAGCTCCCTGCCGGCCGCCGATAACCCGCCTTTCTCGACGATCAGCAAAAACAGTTCAAGGTTCTTTAGAAGCATTGTTCGGTATTTCCGAAGATGGTTTTTGATTTTTGCTCGATTATCAAAATAAACCTAAAGACTTAGGGTTGCATCCATCCTTTACAGCGTGGAGTGAGACTGATGCCTTGCAGTGACCCAACAGTGCCCATCATTCAATGTGAGATGGCCAACATCGATACCCCTTGCGACCCGCTTGCAACGCGCGAGCCTGCGCCGGCCAATCCCCAGCGGCGCACGTTCCTGGCCCAAGCCGGTGCAGGCGCGGCCGTACTGGCCGCGGGTGCATTACTCAACCCGACCCGCGCAAAGGCGGCGGCAAACCCTTCACCTGCGCCAACCCAAAGCCAGGCGAACGGACGTTTCTGGCCAAACGACACGCGTCTGGTGGTGTCGATCTCGATGCAGTTCGAAGCCGGTGGCCAGCCGCTCAAAGGCACTGACAGCCCATTCCCGAAAGTGGACCTTCCGGACAGCGTTCCGGCGGACCTGGCCACCACTGCCTGGTTTGCCTACGGCTACCGCGAGGGCATACCGCGGATGCTTGACCTGTGGGACCGGCACGGTGTGAAGGTCACTTGTCACATGATCGGCGATGCCGCAAAGCGCAACCCCGCGCTGGCCCGCGAGATCGTCGCACGCGGTCATGAAGCCTCAGGTCACGGGCCTCACTGGAGTTCGCAATTTGCCATGAGCCGCGATGAAGAACGCACGTTCCTGCGCCAGGCCAGCAGCATGCTGCAAGACGTGACCGGCCAGCCGGTCTCCGGCTACAACTGCAATTGGTTGCGTCGTGGCCCCAATACCCTGTCGCTCCTGCAAGAGCTGGGTTACGTCTATCACATCGATGATGTGAGCCGGGATGAACCCTTTATCGAGAAGGTCAACGGCAAGGACTTCGTCGTTGTGCCGTACACCTTGCGCAACAACGACATCGTGTTGATTGAGGGGCGCAACTACTCACCGTCCCAGTTCCTCGAACAGGTGAAGCTGGAATTCGACCAACTGTACGCAGAGGCCGGCAGTCGGCGCCGGATGATGTCCATCAGTGCCCACGACCGTATCAGCGGCACTCCACAGATGGTCAGGGTCTGGGATGAGTTCCTGCGGTACGCCAACAGTCACCCGGGCGTGGCCTTCATGCGCAAGGACGCAATCGCGCAATACACCCTCAAAAGTCCGCTCAGCCTGCGGGAAACCGAGACGATTTGAAGCGTCACGCCCTCTTCCATTCAAGGAAACTGCTCAATGAAATATTATCGAATCACGGCCATGACTTTAGGCTTGGCCCTATCGGGCGCCGCCATCGCTGCAAACACTGAATTAGTGAGACCGGAGACCCTCGTGGTCGACAAGAGCCTCACAACGAGCCAACGCGAGGCCATGGAAAACGTTGCCCGGCGCTACGACACGTTCTGGCATACCGGCGATGAAACCCTGGCCCGCGAAGCGTTGGCCGATCACTTCATCGATAAAACCCCGCCGCCAGGGCGCAAACAAGGGCCAGAGGGCCCGCTGTTGGCGTCCCGGGCCTTTCGTGGCGCGGTGCCCGACCTGAGCTGCGCGATCGAACAAATGATCATCGCGGGTGATCGGGTGGTGGTGCACCTGCATTTTCGCGGGCACTTCACCGGCACTTTTGGCGAGGTCAAGGGCAAGGGCCAGCCGGTGGACTTCATCGCCACCGATATCTATCAGATCGAGGGTGGCAAGATCGCCGCCAACTGGCACATTGAGGACAACCTCACAGTGATGCGGCAGTTGGGCGCCCTTTAAGGAGGGCTGCGACAGATAGGCGTGGGTCATCCGCAGGCTGATTGCGCAGGCTGCAAAAGTCTTTTGTCATCACGCCTATTGATAGCTCCCTAACGAAACCCCCATGCTAGAGGGCTGATTTCTCGTTTATATCATTCCGAATGATAGTTACCTTTGTTTCATTCGATTCGTGACATAGCACATCGCCGCGCATGATCCGCCCATCTCAAATACATTGGCGGATGCACCTCATGGAACAGTCACTCAAACATTTGCGCTTCCCCTTGGCGATTCTGGCCGTGGTGGTGATGAGCGCATGCGGCAAAACCCCGGAACAAGCGGCCGCCATGCCCCCTGCAAAAATCAGCGTGGCCAAGGTGCTGGAACAACCGGTCAACGAGTGGGATGAGTTCACCGGGCGCCTGGAAGCTCCGGAAACCGTGCAGATCCGCCCGCGCGTGTCGGGCCAGATCGATCAGGTGGCCTTCACCGAAGGTGCCTTGGTGAAGAAAGGCGATTTGCTGTTCCAGATCGACCCCCGCCCGTTCCAGGCTGAAGTGCGCCGCCTTGAAGCTCAACTGGCGCAAACCAAAGCCGCCGCCACCCGTAGCGATAATGAAGCGCAACGTGGCGAACGCCTGCGTCAGAGCAATGCGATTTCCGCCGAACTGGCCGACTCGCGCACCACCGCCGCCCAGGAAGCCCGCGCAGCTGTCGCCGGCATTCAGGCGCAGTTGGACCTGGCCAAGTTGAACCTGAGCTTCACCCGCGTGACCGCGCCGATCAGCGGCCGCGTCAGCCGTGCCGAAATCACCGCCGGCAACCTGGTGACCGCCGATGTCACCGCGCTGACCAGCGTGGTCTCCACCGATAAGGTCTACGCCTACTTCGATGCCGATGAACGCGTGTACCTCAAGTACACCGAACTGGCCCGCCAAGGCCGTCGTGGCGCAACCACTCCGGTGTACCTGGGCCTGTCCAACGAAACCGGCAACCCGCACCTGGGCCAGATGAACTTTGTCGACAACCAGGTCAACCCGGCTACCGGCACCATCCGCGGTCGCGCCGTGTTCGATAACAGCAAGGGCGAATACACCCCAGGCTTGTATGCCCGCCTGAAGCTGGTCGGCAGCGGCACCTATTCCGCCGTCCTGATCAACGACGAAGCGGTGGGCACCGACCTTGGCAAGAAGTTCGTCCTGGTGATGGACGGCGACAAGCCGGCCTATCGTGCGGTGGAACTGGGGCCGAAGATCGAAGGCTTGCGCATCGTGCGCAGCGGCCTGAACAAGGACGACACCATCGTCGTGAAGGGCCTGCAGCGCATTCGCCCGGGGTCGCCGGTAGCGCCGGAAACCATCCCGATGGCCAGCAAGGAAACCCTCGCTGCCCTGGCACAACAACGACAAGCGCTTGAAGCCAGCAACCTGGAGCAAGTGGCGCCGGATAAAGCCGCGCCCAAGCTCGCAGCCGTCGCGACTCCACGCGGTTAAGGGATACAACTCAAGATGAATTTTTCCAAGTTCTTCATTTCGCGGCCGATCTTCGCAGCGGTGCTTTCGCTGCTGATCCTGATTGCCGGTGCGATCTCGCTGTTCCAACTGCCTATCAGCGAATACCCGGAAGTGGTGCCGCCGACCGTCGTGGTACGTGCCAACTTCCCGGGTGCCAACCCCAAAGTCATCGGTGAAACCGTGGCCGCTCCGCTGGAGCAAGCCATCACCGGCGTCGAGAACATGCTGTACATGTCCTCGCAGTCGACCGCCGACGGCAAGCTGACCCTGACCATCACCTTCGCCCTGGGCACCGACCTGGACAACGCGCAAGTACAGGTACAGAACCGTGTGACCCGGACTCAGCCGAAACTGCCTGAAGAAGTGACGCGCATCGGTATCACCGTGGACAAGGCCTCCCCCGACCTGACCATGGTTGTGCACTTGACCTCCCCGGACAAACGTTACGACATGCTCTACCTGTCCAACTACGCCTTGCTCAATGTGAAGGATGAGCTGGCACGCCTGGGCGGTGTGGGTGACGTGCAGCTGTTCGGCATGGGCGACTACTCGCTGCGCGTCTGGCTGGACCCGAACAAGACCGCTTCGCGCAACCTGACCGCCACCGACGTGGTCACCGCGATTCGCGAACAGAACCGCCAGGTGGCCGCCGGTGCCCTGGGTGCGCAACCTGCACCGACTGCCACCAGCTTCCAGTTGTCGGTGAACACTCAGGGCCGTCTGGTGACTGAGGAGGAGTTCGAGAACATCGTCATTCGCTCGGGCGACAACGGTGAAATCACGCGCCTGAGAGACATTGCGCGGGTGGAACTGGGTTCCAGCCAATATGCGCTGCGCTCGTTGCTCGACAACCAGCCGGCGGTGGCGATCCCGATCTTCCAGCGCCCGGGTTCCAATGCGATCGAGATTTCCAACGAAGTACGCGCCAAGATGGCGGAGCTCAAGCAGAACTTCCCGCAAGGCATGGACTTCAGCATCGTCTATGACCCGACCATCTTCGTGCGCGGCTCGATTGAGGCGGTGGTGCACACCCTGTTCGAAGCCCTGATTCTCGTGGTGCTGGTGGTGATCCTGTTCCTGCAGACCTGGCGCGCCTCGATCATCCCGCTGGTGGCGGTACCGGTGTCCTTGATCGGTACGTTTGCGGTGATGCACCTGTTTGGCTTCTCGCTCAACGCACTGTCGCTGTTCGGTCTGGTATTGGCCATCGGCATCGTGGTGGACGATGCCATCGTGGTGGTGGAGAACGTCGAGCGCAACATCGAACTGGGCCTGGAACCGTTCCCGGCAACTGAAAAAGCCATGAGCGAAGTGACCGGCCCGATCATCGCGACCGCGTTGGTGCTGTGTGCGGTGTTCGTGCCAGCGGCCTTTATCAGCGGCTTGACCGGGCAGTTCTATAAGCAGTTCGCGTTGACCATTGCGATCTCTACTGTGATCTCGGCGTTCAACTCGCTGACCTTGTCGCCGGCGCTGGCTGCCGTGCTGCTCAAAGGTCACGATGCACCGAAAGATGGCTTCTCCAGATTCCTCGACAAAATACTCGGCGGCTGGTTGTTCAAACCGTTCAACCGCTTCTTCGACAAGGCCAGCCATGGTTACGTCGGCACTGTGCGCCGCGTGATTCGTGGCAGTGGGATCGCGCTGTTCCTGTATGCCGGCTTGATTGTCCTGACCTGGCTGGGCTTCGCCCACACGCCGACCGGTTTCGTACCGGCCCAGGACAAGCAATATCTGGTGGCCTTCGCGCAATTGCCGGACGCCGCGAGCCTGGACCGCACCGAGGACGTGATCAAGCGCATGTCCGATATCGCCCTGAAACAACCGGGCGTGGAAGCTGCGGTGGCGTTCCCGGGCCTGTCGATCAACGGTTTCACCAACAGCCCGAACAGCGGCATCGTGTTCGTGACCTTGAAGCCGTTCGACGAGCGTAAAGACCCAAGCATGTCGGCCGGTGCGATTGCCGGTGCACTGAACGGCAAGTACAGCGGCATCCAGGAAGCCTACATGGCGATCTTCCCACCGCCGCCGGTACAGGGCCTGGGGACGATTGGCGGCTTCCGCCTGCAGATCGAAGACCGTGGCAACCTGGGTTATGACGAGCTGTACAAAGAAACCCAGAACATCATCGCCAAGAGCCATAACGTGCCGGAGTTGTTCGGCCTGTTCACCAGCTACACCGTCAACGTGCCGCAAGTCGATGCCGCCATCGACCGCGAAAAGGCCAAGACCCACGGCGTGGCGATCAGCGACATCTTCGACACCCTGCAGATCTACCTGGGTTCGTTGTATGCCAACGACTTCAACCGCTTTGGCCGCACTTATCAGGTCAACGTGCAGGCTGACCAGCAGTTCCGCCTGGATGAAGACCAGATCGGCCAGTTGAAAGTGCGTAACAACAAAGGCGAGATGATCCCGCTGGCGACCTTTATCAAGGTCAGCGACACCTCGGGCCCGGACCGCGTGATGCACTACAACGGCTTTATCACCGCAGAAATCAACGGCAACGCCGCCCCGGGCTACA
Organism: Pseudomonas sp. MWU13-2517; assembly: GCF_023242545.1. NCBI lineage: Bacteria > Pseudomonadati > Pseudomonadota > Gammaproteobacteria > Pseudomonadales > Pseudomonadaceae > Pseudomonas > Pseudomonas sp. MWU13-2517. The sequence goes on from NZ_JALMFA010000014.1 coordinate 143,467, forward strand.
GCTCCGGCCAGGCCCAGGCCGCGATTGAAAAACTGCTGAAAGAGGAATTGCCCAACGGCATGACCTACGAGTGGACCGACCTGACGTATCAGCAAATCCTCTCGGGCAATACCGCGCTGTTCGTGTTCCCGCTCTGCGTACTGTTGGCGTTCCTGGTACTGGCCGCTCAATACGAAAGCTGGAGCCTGCCGCTGGCGGTGATCCTGATCGTACCGATGACGCTGCTGTCGGCCATTACCGGGGTGATCATCTCGGGCGGCGACAACAACATCTTCACTCAGATCGGCTTGATCGTACTGGTGGGCCTGGCGTGCAAGAACGCGATTCTGATCGTCGAGTTCGCCAAGGATAAACAGCAGGAAGGTCTCGACCCGCTCGCCGCGGTACTGGAAGCCTGCCGTCTGCGTCTGCGGCCGATCCTGATGACCTCGTTCGCGTTCATCATGGGGGTGGTGCCTCTGGTGTTGTCCAGCGGTGCCGGCGCCGAGATGCGGCATGCCATGGGCGTGGCGGTGTTCTCCGGGATGATCGGTGTGACCTTCTTCGGTCTGTTGCTGACGCCAGTGTTCTACGTACTGATCCGTCGCTATGTGGAGCGCAGCGAAACGCGCAAAGCGGCCAAGGCCTTGAAGCTGGAGACACAGCAATGAGTGTGAAAGTATTTTTGCCGAGCTTGCTGGTACTGGCCCTGAGTGCCTGTGCGGTAGGCCCGGACTATAAAACCGAGAAGCTGGAGGCGGCCAATATCACGGCCGCCGCCGACACCAAAAGTTATGACCATGCCAAATACGAAGGCATCTGGTGGCAACAGTTCGACGACCCGACCCTCAACCAACTGGTAACCCAGTCGCTGAGCGGCAACCGTGACCTGCGCGTAGCCTTTGCCCGTCTGCGGGCCGCGCGGGCCATTCGTGACGACGTGGCCACCGACATCATGCCGGTGGTGACTTCGCGGGCCAGCAGCGACGTGGGCAAAGGCCAGATCCCGGGCCAGACCACCAAGCGTGTCAACAGCGAGCGCTACGACCTGGGGCTGGACATGGCCTGGGAAGTCGACTTGTTCGGCCGTATCCGCCGCAACCTGGAGGCCAGCGACGCGGACCAGCAAGTGGCCGAAGCCGACCTGTACCAACTGCAAGTCACCATGATTGCCGAACTGGTGGATGCCTACGGCCAACTGCGTGGCGCCCAATTGCGTGAACGCATTGCCCTGGACAACCTGAAGAACCAGCAGGAATCGCGCGCCATCACCGTCAGCCTGCGCGACGCCGGTGTGGGCGATCAGCTCGACGTGGAGCGCGCCGACGCACGCCTGGCGGCGGTTGAAGCCAGCGTGCCGCAACTGCAGGCCGAGCAAGTGCGCGAACGCAACCGCATCGCCACCCTCCTCGGCCAGCGCCCCGACAAGCTGAGCGTGGACCTGAGCCCCAAAGACCTGCCGGCGATTGCCAAGGCGTTGCCGATCGGCGATCCAGGGCAACTGCTGCAGCGTCGCCCGGACATCCTCAGTGCCGAACGCAAACTGGCCGCCGCCACCGCGCGTATCGGCGTGGCCAAGGCCGATCTGTTCCCACGGGTCAGCCTCAGCGGCTTCCTCGGCTTTACCGCCGGGCGCGGTTCGCAGATCGGTTCGGCGGCAGCGAACGCCTGGTCCCTCGGCCCAAGCATTACCTGGGCTGCCTTCGACTTGGGCAGCGTGCGCGCCCGTCTGCGCGGCGCCAACGCCGAGGCCGATGGCGCCCTGGCAACGTATGAGCAGCAAGTGTTGCTGGCGCTGGAGGAATCGGAAAATGCCTTCAGTGATTACGGCAAACGCCAACAGCGCCTGGTTTCGCTGATCCGTCAAAGTGAATCCAGCCGCGCCGCTGCCGACCTCGCCGCGATCCGCTACCGCGAAGGCACTGTGGACTTCCTGGTACTGCTCGACGCCCAACGCGAACGCCTGGCCGCCGAAGACGCCCAGGCCCAGGCCGAAGTGGATCTGTATCGCGGGATAGTCGCGATCTACAAGGCGCTGGGAGGTGGCTGGCAGCCGGACACGGTGGTCGCCAGCGTCAAATGATGTAAAGAGCTCCTTTGGTTGGTCGCATCCAGCCAATTCTTTAGCCCTGCGGTCCATTCGGTCGCGGGGCTTTTTTTTGGATGCCCTGAAGTGATCAGGCATTTCTTCATAGATTAGGCCTTCGCTGCTCGATCAGAGCAGGATACATATCGCCTGGAGTGCACGATGTGTTATTCAGAAAACAGCTCCATCCAAAAAAATGAGAAAGATTGAGCTGTCAGACTCTGTTGTAGGTCTTTGTAAGCAGCTTCCAAATATTCTTTATAACCATTTTACCCAATGAAGTGTTGAGCGAATAAAACTAGCATTGCCGCTACAAGCCCTTAAATGACGGTGGACATCACAATGGCTATTGTAGCGACGACTGACTCCGTACAGCGTTCAAAAGCGACCAGCGCTTATCTCATAAAAAATCCGAGAGAAATTAAAAACTCGTTCACTCCAACAGACGCCTCAAAAGCGGCGGATATACTTAAAATAGGCGCCGAGAAAGAAATTACCGAACTGAAGAGCTTTTTAAAAGACTATAACATGACATCAATCAGCACCAATGAACTGAAGAAGGTGGGTAGGCAACTTTACAGCAGCGGAGCCATTGATGTGATGGCGTTTGGAATGTTTATAAGTGGAAATGGAGAGTTCGACGCCAAGGGCAACCAGGCAAATACGCATGTCAAATTTAACGTCATTGCGTTATTCAATCAAAAGTTAGAAGAATACGCCAAATTTCTCGAAGACTTCCCTGGCCATGCCACACCGGATAACTTGACATGGAAAAAAGCCATGATTGCAGCCAATCATGCTATTGGTGCCCTCACCTATTTCGTCAACTCCACCAACAATAAGCTTTCCGTAGATGAGCAGGCATAATTGCAATGTTAAGCCTGCAGTGAGCCAAGCAACAAACTTGACACACTGCAGACATCCTCTTCACCGTCCGTACTTGACAGTTCCCAAGTAGACTTTAGGTGCAGCATCGGGATTTTTTATCAACACTCGATAGGTGCCAAACGAACCGCTGTACAACACGTTGCTCCCAACATTTCCTGCCACCTGCACCCACGATGAACCGACCTCCTGTTGTATCGACAACTGAGGTGGCCTGCCACGATCTACCGCGGAAATACTTGCATCTATGTTCGCGCTCAGGCATCCATTCGCGGAGGTTATTGTAAAGGGTCCATAAGCCACTTTCTCGCTTTCACCTTCCAGTATCCCCGTGTAGGTGTCCGTGATAGCCCAACAACCAGCAAACGCTTGAGGCGACAAAAAAGCCAACATCAAAACAACTAACGCAAAAAACCTTTTCATGATTGTCTTCCTCACAGTTGAACGACAGATTGATCAAGTGATCGACCTACCCCTCAACTCCTCAGACCGAACTACAGGTAGGAATCACGCCGCTTACTGTGCACGCTTTATAGCGCTGAATATGCCAGTCGTTTCCTATCATCAAATAGGGTCGCTCTGTCATACACACGAGAAAGACTTGGTCAGCTATTTCCTAATCCCGCACAGTGGCAACTAAAACCGGCTGTGCTCATTCAGGATCAGACTTCGATAGTGCCCTGGGTTTGACCCCGACCACTTACGAAATGCCTTGTAAAATGAACTTGTATCCGCGAACCCCAACCGCGTCGCTATTTCGGCAAAGCTGATCTGCGGCTCGGCCAGCCAGACAATCGCCAGCTCTTTGCGCACGCTATCCTTGAGGCCTTGGTAGGTCTGCCCTTCTTCCGCCAGGCGGCGGCGCAGGGTGGAGGCGGAAATGCATAGCCGGGTGGCCAGGCTATCGGTTTCCGGCCAGGTATCAGGCGGCATCTGGCGCAGATCGTGTTTGATGCGGTTGGCGAGGCTGTCGGGGTCGCGATATTTGACCAGTATGTTGGCCGGTGCGTGAGCCAGAAAGCGCTTGAGCTCCTCGACACTGCGTTTGATCGGTAGATCGAGGCAGTCTGCGGAAAAAATCATGCGGGTATGTGGCCGATCAAAACGCAAGTTGTCGGAAAACATCACTTGGTAGTCGTCGCAAAAGTCCGGCTGCGGGCAGCGCAGCTCGATGGCCAGGATCGGAATCCGCCGCCCCGCCAGCCAACAGGCCACGCCATGGACAATCATCCAATACGTAAAATAGGTGAATGCCCGATTGGGTACAGCCTCGGGCTCATGCAACACGATCTCCGCCAGACTTTGCCGACGCACCAGTTGCGCGGGCAGCCGCTCCAGCATCAGTGACAGGAACCCCAGCGCGGTTTCCAGGGCCGCCGCCAGGGTCGGTTGCGCCATGGCGGCGTGGCAGAGAAACGCCAGGCTGCCGGACTTGAGCTTGCGTGGGTCCATGCCAAAAAACTCATCGTCCATGCGCCGCGCCAACAAACGCCACAACCGCGCGTAAGCCACCGCCGGCACGCGGGCATCGGATTGCTGCAACCATGCGGGGTCAATACCGACCTTACCCAGCACGTCGGCAGGCGCCATGCCGGGCGCGCAGCTCTGCAGTAGAGCCTCACGCACAAGATGGATGGAGATGGTGTCTTTTTCCGCCATGGGGAGTGGGCTATTCAGCTGTGTCGATACAAGGCGAGCATCATAAAGGCGGTTGCGCTTCGCCACCACCGTTCAGCCTCGGTTCAGCAAAAGTCAATATTTCTTGTTTAGCAATGAGTATCATTATGTTACAAATTACCACCCTATCCAGTCATGATGCGGTGCCGAATGCTTGTTCCCTTTTTAATCATGCTGCGCGAAGGCATTGAAGCTGCGTTGATCGTTGGCATTATCGCCAGTTACCTGCAGCAGACCGGCCGTGGCCAATGGATGCCCGCCGTGTGGATCGGCGTGTTTCTCGCCGCCGCGCTCGCCCTGCTGGTAGGCGGTGGCCTGGAGTTGGTCAGCGCTGAATTTCCGCAGAAACAACAGGAACTCTTCGAAGGCGTCGTAGGATTGATCGCCGTGGGCATCCTCAGTTCCATGGTGTTCTGGATGCGCAAGGTCGCGCGCTCCATCAAGCACAGCCTGCATGAGTCCCTCGACCACGCCCTGGCCGGCTCCAGGCACCAAGTGTTCGCGCTGATCGCCATGGTGTTTTTCGCCGTGGCCCGTGAAGGCCTGGAGACGGTGTTTTTCCTGCTGGCCGTGTTCCAGCAGAGCGAAGGTCCCGGCGCGCCGCTCGGCGCCCTGCTCGGCCTGATCCTGGCGATTGTGGTCGGTTTCCTCATCTATTCCGGCAGCATGCGCTTGAACCTCGGCGCGTTCTTCCGCTGGACCGGTCTGTTCATTCTGGTGGTAGCCGCCGGCATCCTCGCCAACTCGGTGCAGGCCCTGCATGAAGCCGGCGTGTGGAACCACCTGCAAACCGTGCTGTTCGACTTCAGCGCCGCGCTGCCCATGGACAGCCCGCTGGGCTCGGTACTGGCCGGTATGTTCGGCTATCAGGAAGCGCCGACCGTCAGCACCCTGGGCGCTTATCTGATTTATCTGGTGGTGGCCCTGGTGATGTTCTTCCTGCCCTCGGCGCCCGCCAAGCCTATTGCCAAACCTTCTTCCGCTTCCAGTCAGTAAGGACCGCCTCTTGTCCAACCCAACCCCTCAACCGGCCCCGCCGTCCCGCGCCCTGCGCTGGGCCGTCGCCGGCTCGGTGGTCGTGATGATCGCCGCCGGTGGCCTGTTCTACTACGCCTCGCAGTTGGCCGCCGCCAAACGCCAGACCAACCACAATGAAATCGCCGTGACCATCCACAGCCACGCCTGCGAACCCAACGCACTGACTGTGCCTGCCGGGCGCGCCAGCTTCCGTATCATCAACCGCTCCGATCGAGCGGTGGAATGGGAAATCCTCGACGGTGTACTGGTGGTCGAAGAGCGCGAGAACATCGCACCCGGCTTGAGCCAGGTGATCAACGCCAACCTGTTGCCCGGTGACTACGCCATCACCTGCGGCTTGCTGAGTAACCCACGCGGCACCTTGCATGTGACGCCGACCGCCGAGTCCGATGCCCTGGCCAAGGCCAAGCCATCGATGGTGGCGTTTATCGGGCCACTGTCGGAGTTCCGCGTGTACCTGAGCAGCCAGGGCAGCACGCTGATCAAGGCCGTGAGCGCCTTGCAGCAGGCCATTGAAGCCGGTGATCTGGCCCGCGCGCAGACGCTGTATGTACCGGCCCGCGAAGCCTACCAACGGTTGGCGCCGGCGTCCCAGCGCCTGGCCGAATTGGACAACGCGATCAACGCGCGCGCCGACTACTTTGAAAAGCGTGAGCAAGATGCCGCGTTCAGCGGCTTCCACCGCCTGGAATACGGCCTGTTCCAGCAGCACGACCTGAACGGCCTGGCTCCGGTTGCACAACGCCTGGTCACCGATGTCACCCAGCTCAAGCAACAATTGCTGACGCAGTCGCTGCCACCGGAGCAACTGGTCAGCATCGTGGTACGCAACCTCAACAGCCTGGCGGATGTGCGCGCGGCCAGTGGTGAAGAAGAACGCTACAGCCATGTCGACTTGAATGGCTTTGCCGCCAACCTTGAGGTCGCCCGCAAGGTAGTCGACCTGATGCGCCCCCTGTTGACCCAATCCGCCGCCGACCTGTTGCCCAAGGTCGACAAAGCGCTTGATGCGTTCGATGCCGAACTCAATGGTTTCAAAGTCGACGGCCAATTCAGCCGCTACAACAGTGTTACGGCCGATCAGCGCAAGCAGATCGCCGACAAGGCCAAGGCTCTGGCCGTTGCACTCGATGGAATCGACCCCGCCCTCGGCCTTTCCGGCCTGCAGTGAAGACGACCGCATACATGAGTGATTCAGAACATACCAACCTCCAACGTCGCCGCGTCCTGCTGGGCATGGCGGCCACCGGCGCGGCCATTGCCGGCAGCAGCCTGGCCTGCCCGGCCATGGCCGCTGCAGCCGAGCAAGTCACCACCGCACCGCGCAGTGACAAGACCCAGGACCGCCACGATTTCTTCGGCAGACACCAGACCGGCATCGTCACTCCGCGTCCGGCCTGCGGCATGGTCGTGGCGTTTGACGTATTGGCCAGCGACCGTGAAGACCTGGAACGCCTGTTCCGCACCCTGAACGAGCGCATCCAGTTCCTGATGACCGGCGGCACCGTGCCGCAAGTCGACCCGAAACTGCCGCCGACCGACTCCGGTATTCTCGGCCCGGTGGTGACACCGGACAACCTGACCATCACTGTGTCGGTGGGTGAGTCGTTGTTCGATGAGCGCTTCGGCCTGGCTGCGGTCAAGCCCAAGCGCCTGATTCGCATGGTTGGTTTCCCCAACGATGCATTGGAACCGGCGCAGTGCCACGGCGACTTGAGCCTGCAGTTTTCTTCCAACACCACGGACACCAATATCCACGCGCTGCGCGACATCGTGAAAAACCTGCCGGACCTGCTGCTGGTGCGCTGGAAACAGGAAGGCAGCGTTCCACCCCAGGCCCCCGCCAAACCAGGCGAACCGGCGCAGAGCGCACGCAACTTCCTCGGCTTCCGGGATGGTTCGGCCAACCCGAATTCCAACGATGACAAGGCCATGGACCAGATCGTCTGGGTGCAGCCGACCAGCGATGAACCCGCCTGGGCCGCCAACGGCAGCTACCAGGCGGTGCGGATCATCCGCAACTTCGTGGAGCGCTGGGACCGTACTCCGCTGCAAGAGCAAGAGAGCATCATCGGTCGCGTCAAACCCACGGGCGCGCCTATGGATGGCCAGCACGAAAGCCAGGTTCCGGACTACAGCAAGGACCCGGAAGGCAAGGTGACCAAGCTCGATGCTCACATCCGCCTGGCCAACCCGCGTACGGCACAGACCCAGGCCAACCTGATCCTGCGTCGGCCATTCAACTACTCCAACGGCGTCAATAAAAACGGTCAGCTGGACATGGGGCTGTTGTTCATCTGCTACCAGGCTGACCTGGAAAAAGGCTTCATCAGCGTACAAACCCGGCTCAACGGCGAGCCTCTGGAGGAATACCTCAAGCCGGTCGGCGGCGGGTACTTCTTCACCTTGCCCGGCGTCACGGGCCCCAAGGACTTCCTCGGGCGCACGCTGCTCGAAGCCTCGCACCCTCAAACCACTGCCAATACCTAAAACAAACCCAGAGCGGATACGTCCCATGAAGAAGTCGTCTATCGCGTTGTCGTTGTTAATGTCCCTTTCGCCGCTGGCGGCCTTCGCCGCTACTGCGCCGCTGGACCTGGTAGGCCCGGTGTCGGACTACAAGATCTACGTCACCGAAGAAATCGGTGAGCTGGTCACCCAAACCCAAGCGTTTACCGATGCCGTGAAGAAAGGCGACCTGGCCACCGCCAAGAAGCTCTATGCGCCGACCCGTGTTCACTACGAGTCCATCGAGCCGATCGCCGAGTTGTTCAGCGACCTCGACGCGTCTATCGACTCCCGTGTCGACGACCACGAGAAAGGCGTTGAAGCCGAGGACTTCACCGGCTTCCACCGTATCGAATACGCCCTGTTCTCCAAGAACACCACCGAAGGCCTGGGTGCCCTGGCCGACAAGCTGAACAGCGACGTCAAGGACCTGCAGACCCGCGTCGAGGGCCTGACCTTCCCGCCCGAGAAAGTCGTTGGCGGCGCCGCGGCGCTGCTCGAGGAAGTCGCGGCCACCAAGATCTCCGGTGAGGAAGACCGCTACAGCCACACCGACCTTTATGACTTCCAGGGCAACGTCGACGGCGCGAAGAAAATCGTCGACCTGTTCCGTGGCCAGATCGAGAAGCAGGACAAGGCGTTCCTGACCAAGGTCGACAAGAACTTCGCCACCGTGGACAAGATCCTGGCCAAGTACAAAACCAAGGATGGCGGTTTTGAGACCTACGACAAGGTCAAGGAAAACGACCGCAAGGCGCTGGTGGGCCCGGTCAACACCCTGGCGGAAGACCTGTCCACCCTGCGTGGCAAGCTGGGCTTGAACTGACGTTGACGGACGCCTTCGCCATTGTTGCGGCGAAGGCGTCTGTGCCGTCAGGTGGCCGTTGGCTCGAAGCCCTGCAGAGGCGCCCCTTCAGCTTTGAAGGTGCGTGGGTTGATTGCGTACCACAGGTTGTTTTTCTGCACGGCGTACAACGAATGCCCGGCACAAGTGCCGGCTCGGCTGCCGACCGGCTGGCCGCTAGCCGCATAGACGCTGGTATACACCCCGGCGCCCCAGCGGCACTTTTCAAAGGCCGTGGCAGGCAGGTAGATACCCGCGCCCAGGGCACGCAGTTCCCCCTTCATAAACTCTTTCCCCAAAGCGGCCACCTTCTGGCCCGTTTTCAACACCCCGACGGCACCTTCCAACGGGTTGAATACGCTGCGCAGAAACGGCGATGCCCCGCCGAGTCCCTGCATGGAAAACGCCCTGCCATTAAATGGCAGGACCACTTTCATTCCCTTGTAAAAGCGCTTCGCACCCGACAACCCGCCAGTCACCGCAAACGAGGCGAAGTCGATCAACATCCCGCGTAGCCCTTGTGCAATATTGCCCTCCCCCAGATCGACGAATGCACCGACAAATGGCAGCAGGCCCACGACCATCCGCAGGTTGCCCGGGCTGAAAACGTCGTCGGTGCCAAATGGAAATGCCCGCTTGCGCTGATAGTCGGTGGGCTGATTGGCATAGCGGACCAGAGGCTCGCGCGGCATGGTGAAGCTGTTAGCTAATACGCCCTCGACGATACGGTCGATTTTCTCGCTGTTGAACGTATCGGGCACCGGCAACTGTGCATGTTTCGGGTTCCCGGGCACCCGTTCGGCAGGCAGGTCAGGCGCGGTCTTTTCGATGATGACCGACGACTGCGCACCGGCTTTTGGCTCACTGCCCCGCTTGTACGCCTCGAAGTCAAAGCTGGCTGGCGCTGCGTGTCGGTAATCCCGCAGCACGTTGGCAAAGGGGCCGTAGGGTTTCTGGCCCATCTTGACTTGCCCGCCCAGCGCCAGCGTGTAACTCAGATCGGTACGCTTGATGATGCGCATGGAACCCGGGAAGACCTCGAAATAGCCGAACCGTGGCTCGACAGCGCCCGTCTCATAGCGGATCAAGGTGCCATGGGTGCCCTTATGCCTGGATACGTTGGAGTCGGGCCCATTGTCGTCCTCAATGGCGTCGCCGGTCTCCTCGCGCAAACTGAAGAACTCGATCTGCCCCACCTCCAGGGCCTTGCGATCTTCCAGCGGCAACTGCGCGAACATCAATTTGAGTACCGCGCTCTGCGCCGCGCGGCAATCCGCCACGTAATGCTCGATGGCAGGGGCTACCAGCGGCGCGATTTTCGGCAGTTTTTTGATGCGTTCATCAAACTCGGCCTGGGAAATTTTCGGGTGCTCGAACCGGTACTTCGCTTTGCCTGTGCGGTAATCGTTCAGCCATGTATTCAAGGCAACCAGCGCACCCGGAGAGTCCTGCTCTGCCAGCAGAAACTCAGTCAACACTACCTTTTGGGGCTGACCGTGCTGCCGGGGGTCGGCCACACGCCGCAAGCTGAACCCGCGAATTTCATCGTCAGTCATCTCGGGAAACAGCAGTGCCAGTTGCTCGACAAGCAAGCGTGTCATCGAGGGTGGCTCGGCCGTAAGCGTCGTGAAGGCATCGCGCGCCGTGTTTTGCTGTTGGCTGAACGCCTGCGCCGCCGCCTGGTAGTGGTGCGGGGTGTACTTCCCCTCCTGAGGCGCGGGAAACACGCCCGCCATGACGGCCCACTCCAGCAAGGGCACGGTGCCCACGCCTTTGAACAGTGCCTCCTGCTCCGGGTTTTGCGGTTGCAGGCGTGCCAGGGCCATGATCTGCGTGCCGTTCAGCGCCCGCGAGCAGCCTTGCCCAGCCAGCGCTTCGGCGACGCCACAACCCAACCGCAGAGCAAGCCATGCCGGAGAACCTATTCGTACCTCATCCGGGTTCTGCTTGAGAACCTCCGGCATCTGTACCGGCACTTGCGGATCGAGCTTTATCAGCATTTCCGGCGCAGCGTGTGCCAGGAACATATGCGCCAGGAACGGCGCACTTTCGAAAGTTGCGCCTTTTTCCTGCAGATGTCGCTCAACGTCGGCACGCACCTGTTTTTGCGTGCGCCCCAGATTGCCGGGCTGATAAATGGCGTAGCCGGCCACTGTTCCGGGCGTACCCGGCAGGCTGTCCTGAACGGTGAGCTTGAGCGCCGTGGCCAATAATGCGTGACGCTGCGCCCTGGGCAACGGTCGGCCATCGGCCACATCGAAAAGCTTGAGTTCCTTGGCCAAGGCGTCTGCTTTGGCCACGGCAATGGGGAAATCGAAAAACGCACTCAGCCGCCGATCAGGGTCTGCAGACAATGCCTGCCAAGGGTCGGGGCCGGCCAGAAAGCTGTCGAACAACGCGGCTACGCTCGCGGCGCTCCTCTTGAGTACGTCACAGTCAGCGCCGGTCAGTGCACCCGGCGCCCAGACGCAGGGGGTCAAGCTTGCATAATCAGCGCCCAGGGGCGGTTGTGGCCAGCGTGTGTCGAGCCAAGCCTGTACGTCGCGGCCTTGCTCTGGCGTCGTCGGTGAGCCCAGCCCAAAATAATCCAACGCTTGGCGCACATCCCAGGTGTCGGTGGAGTACAGCGCGTTACCGGTTTTCTGGCTTTGCTCGACCAGCGCGTGTAAGCGGCTTTTCATTTCCTGCACGCCAGGGGCCTGATTCTTGCCGACTTCGTCGTCGAAGTGGGCTTGCAGCGTCCGCCATGTGCCCTTGGCATCGCGCTGTTGAAGGACGCCCTGGCTGATTCTGAAGCGGTCGCCGACGCTGTCCAGGCCGATCTTCTCAAGAAAATCACGAAACGCTTGCGAGGTGAGCAGTTCGACAAAGGTCTGGCGTGGTAATCGGCTGTCACGCTCCAGGGAGGAGCCAGGTGGCGCCCCAAAGGCCTGCTGATCCAACCGCAGCTCATCGCCCGCCTTGAGGCCGCGCATACGCTGGCGAAGCTGCTCCGCCAAGCCCGCGCGGGCAGTTGCATTGCTGTTCGCCGTCACTGCGCGGGTAAAGGCGTCCCGCCATTGCTGGCGCTTCTCAACGGTAATAGGTGGCCAGCCATCGCGCTTGAGGTGTGCACCCAGCGCTGGAGCCGCCTGCTCGTTCTTCGCAGGTTGCACCCCGTAAAAATCCAGAATGATATCCCGAGGGATCGGCTCGAAAGGCATGTTGGCGGGAATCCCCAAGTCACTCGGCGACAGTATTTTCTGCAGCTTTGCGAGCGTGCTGCCGACCGCCCACCAACCTGAACCATCGGTGGTGGTAAACCGTACAACGGCGTCTTTTCCATCGCGGCTGACCACGCCCACAACGCTGTCACTGAACACGCGCACCGTAGAGATCTTCAGGCCCTTGGCACGGAACCAGTCCTGCAGTCGCGGCTCACTAAGTGCCTGTTGATACTGGCTGATAAACGGCCCGATACAGGCGTTTCGCGGGATGAGCGGCTCAGGGGCAACACCTGAGCTCAGCCAGCGCCCCACTTTGGTCTGCAGCGTTGCATCGCCTTTGGGAGCGTTTTCTTCGGAGGGGAATCTGCGTGAAACTTCATCTACAGCAGCCTCGGCGCTACGCCTGTCGCGCGGTAAAGGGCTTGGCCCCATCAGGCTTGACGCAGGGTGGGGTGGGATCGGCGGGCGGGAGAACCGGTTGTAGGGGGTTACCTGAATAAGCGACATTTCTATTTCCTCTCTACCAGTAAGGATGGTGAGAGTTCTCGTCCGTAAGAACTGCCGAGAGGAAATCTACAAGTCGGAACCCGGATGCTTCGTAAGCCAACTCCCAAAGAGCTGAAGGCAGAAACCGGGAATTATCTTGCTACGCTCGTCGCTTACAGAATTCGGTACAACAACCGCTCGATTCGCACCCGACTGACACGCCGCAAAAACTTGCCCACGGCCTGCGGATAATCCGTCAGGGTCTGCAACTGTTGATAGCCTGCAATACGCGTGGTGTGCTGGAAAATGTGCCCCAACTCCGTACGCCGCGCCTCCAGCCATTGCCCCTGCGGGTCATCGATCAGCAAGCCGTTTTCCAGGTCGAGGCGGAACGCACGCGGGTTGAGGTTGTTTCCCGTCAGCAAGGTGTAGCGCTGGTCGACCCACATGCCCTTGAGATGGTAGGTGTTCTCGCCGTCGCGCCACAGGTGCAGGTTCAACTGGCCACTGTCGATTGCCGGCTGATGACGCTTGGCGAAACGACGCAGGCTGATCTCGTACAGGTAAGGCAGCGCCGCGATCACCTTGAACGGCTCGCTGGGTGGGATGTAGAAGTCATTGGCGGTTTTGTCGCCGACAATGATGTCGATCTTCACGCCCCGCGCCAGGGCACGGTTGATTTCCCGGGTCACAGGGAGGGGCAGGTTGAAATAGGGGGTGCAGATGGTCAGTTGATGCTGGGCGCCGGCGATCAATTCGAGCACCACCCGGTTCAGGGGGTTGTTCTTGCCCACGCCCAGTAATGGGCTGATTGCCAGATGATTGTTGGGCAGTTGCCCGGCCGTCGTGTCATAGGCCGCATGCTTCAGGCGGCTGCGCAGGTCGCCGATGTCGTTGCGCAGGCTGCGGGCGGTGGGCGGGTTGGGCAGGTCCAGGCGATGCACGGCCTTGGAGGCGACGAGGCCATGCTCCACCAAGTGCTGCATCGAATCGGCCAGCGGCTTGCTGTGGATCAAGTGGTAACGGTCATAGCGGTACTTGTCGAACTTATGCAGGTACACGTTGTTCAGGCTCGCACCGCTGTACAACACGCTGTCGTCGATCACAAAGCCCTTGAGATGCAGCACGCCGAACAGCTCGCGGGTCTGCACCGGCACGCCATACACCGGCACTTCGCTGGCGTTGCCCTGGGTCATGGCCTGATACCAGGCACTGTTGCCCGGCTGCTTGCCGGCGCCGATCAGGCCACGTTGTGCACGTAGAAAATCGACCACCACTACAATGTCCAACTCCGGCCGTGTCGCTTTGGCGGCGTGCAGCGCGTCGTAGATCTCCTGCCCCGCTTCGTCATGCTGCAAGTACAGCGCAACGATGTAGATACGCTGAGTGGCCTGGGAGATTTTTTCCAGCAGGCAGCGCCGGAACTCCTGGGCGCCGCACAGCACGTCAATGGCCTCGGGGGTGAGTGGAAAACCGCGCAGTTTGGGCAATAGGGAGCGTTTGAAGAACGACGGCATAAGGCTCGCAATGGGTCGAATCCGAAGAGGCCCCGAGCTTACACCATGGGTGGGCTCAGGTCTCGTTGTCAGGCATGGAAAAAGTTGATTGACCAAGAAGAACGATCGTTCTACTGTTGGCCGCATGAACGATATGACCCAGAGTGAAACCCGCGACATTATCCTCGACGTCACCGAGAAGTTGATCTATCGCCACGGCATCGCTGCCACCGGCATGGATTTCCTGGTGAAAACCGCCGGTGTTTCGAGAAAAAGCATCTATCGCTACTTCGCCAACAAGGACGAGTTGGTGATCGCCGCCCTGCAACGTCGCGATGAGCGTTGGATGCACTGGCTGCGTGCCGAGGTGGAACGCAGCGAAGGCAGCGGTGAGCGCCTGCTGGCGCTGTTCAGTGCGCTGAAAACCTGGTTTGCATCTGCAGACTTTCGTGGCTGCGCCTTCATCAACACCAGCGGCGAAACCGGCGACGCGCAGGACCCGGTGCGTCTGTTGGCCAAAGCCCACAAACAGAAACTGTTCGAGTACGCACTTGAACTGTGTGAAGCACATGGCACCCCCGACCCGCAACAGCAGGCCGCGCAGCTGCTGATCCTGATCGATGGTGCGATTACCGTTGCCCTGGTCATGGGCGATTCAACAGCCGCTGATAATGCGCAATGCATGGCGCGAACGTTATTGGGACTTGAGAACGCGTAAACCTGGCAACTATCACTACCGCTTATTGTGTCAAGGAGCTGCCCCATGTCACCTACACCGGAAACACGCCCGCCTTTACCGCCATTTACCCGCGAATCGGCAATCGAAAAAGTCCGCCTGGCCGAAGACGGCTGGAACTCCCGCGACCCACAACGGGTTTCCCTGGCTTATACCCTCGATACGAAATGGCGTAACCGCGCCGAGTTTGCCCATAACCGCGAGCAAGCCAAGGATTTCCTCACCCGTAAATGGGCCAAGGAACTGGACTACCGGCTGATCAAGGAATTATGGGCGTTTACCGACAACCGGATTGCAGTGCGCTATGCCTATGAATGGCACGACGACTCCGGCAACTGGTTCCGCTCCTACGGCAACGAAAACTGGGAGTTCGACGAAAACGGCCTGATGGCCAACCGTTTCGCCTGCATCAATGACCTGCCGATCAAGGAGAGCGAGCGCAAGTTCCACTGGCCGCTGGGCCGACGCCCGGATGAGCATCCAGGGCTGTCCGAACTGGGGCTCTAAACATTTAGAGTGGACGACGGATAACCTGTGGCGAGGGAGCTTGCTCCCATTGGACTGCGTAGCAGGCCCAGTCTTTTCGAACCAAAAGCTGGGGCCGCTACACGGCCCAATGGGAGCAAGCTCCCTCGCCACAGTGACAGCATCAAGTCCTGACTGACTGGCATTGCTCGGCAACACATTCAGTCCGTGTTCAGGCCAACCCGATACAACACACCGTCATCCTCATCCGTCAGCACATACAGGTAGCCGTCCGGCCCTTGCCGCACATCGCGGATGCGTGCTTTCAAGCCGCCCAGCAAGCGTTCTTCATGGATCACCTTGTCGCCATCGAACTGCAGGCGGATCAGCTCCTGGCTGGCCAAGGCACCGATGAACACGTTGTGTTGCCACGGTTTGAAACGATCAGCATCGTAAAAAGCCATGCCACTGATGCCCGGTGATTTTTCCCAGACATGATGCGGGGGCACGGTGCCCTCCACTGTCTTGCCCTTGGCTTCCGGGATCGGCGTCAGTGAATAGTTGATGCCGTGGGTCGCCAGTGGCCAACCGTAGTTCTTGCCACGCTCGATGATGTTGATTTCATCTCCCCCGCGCGGTCCATGTTCGTTTTCCCAGATCGTGCCGCTCCACGGGTTCATGGCCAGCCCCTGCGGGTTACGCTGACCGTAGGACCAGATTTCAGGCCGTACGCCCTGCTGGCCGACGAAGGGGTTGTCCTCCGGCACACGACCGTCCGCAAAGATGCGCACGACCTTGCCTTGCAGTTTGTCCAGGTCCTGGGCCGTCGGGCGGTCGTTGTTTTCCCCCAAGGTCACAAACAGGTAGCCATCACGGTCGAAAGCCAGGCGCGAGCCAAAGTGGTTGCCGGTCGATAACTTGGGCTCCTGGCGCAGAATGACCTTGAAGTCCTTCAAGCCGCTCAAGTCATCGGCCAGGCGACCACGCCCAACGGCGGTCCCGGCCTTGCCACCCTCACCACCGCCTTCGGCGTAGGACAGATACACCAGGCGGTCCTGCTTGAAATCCGGTGACAGCACAACGTCGAGCAGGCCGCCCTGCCCTTTGGCCCACACCTGAGGCACGCCGGTCAGCGGTGCCGACAGTTTGCCGTCGGGGCTGACAAACCGCAGGTGGCCGGGGCGTTCGGTTACCAGGAAACCTTGTTTATCCGGCAGGAATGCCACAGCCCAGGGATGGTCCAGGCCCTTGGCGATCGGCGTGGCGCTGATGCTGCCCTGCTCGCTGGGAAACTGTTGAGCCTGCGCCGCATAGGCGGCCGTCAGTGGAAGTAGCGTGGTTGCACAAATAGCGGCTAGCAGGGTTTTGCGTAGAAACATAAGACATCATCCTTACCGGCGGTTGCCGTTGGCATCATAGGTGGGCGCTTTGGTTTCGGTCGCGGGTCGGCTGGGGGCGCTGTCACGCTGAGGGTAGCGATTGCCGATACCGCCGTTTTCCAGGGTCGGCGCGGGGCCGCTGGGGGCCGGCTGAATACCGCGAGTAGCCGGCGCATTGGGCACGGTGCCCTGCATGCTGTTGGGGTTGGCCCGATGAATTGGGCTGTTGTTGGTATCAAAGTGGCCGGGCAGATTTTGCGCCCGGGCCAAGGGCACCAGCGCCAGGCCCAACGCCAGCGCGGTAAAACGAAGTATGCAACGGTTCATGACGATGCCTCTCTGGAGCGGATAACACCTGCTTTCGATAACACGCTACGCCTGGGGTTCGGCATTCGTAACTAAATACTTTCCGGTCAGATGTAACACGATCTGTCCGCACGTCCATCCATCGAAACTTTTCCCCGAGCCGTCCAGTCAGCAGAAACCAGCACCTCAGAAGGAACCGCACATATGCCACGGGCAATCTGGAAAGGCGCCATCAGCTTCGGCTTGGTCCACATCCCTGTTTCACTGGTCTCGGCAACGTCGTCACAGGGCGTGGATTTTGATTGGCTGGACAAGCGCAGCATGGACCCGGTGGGCTACAAACGCATCAATAAGACCACCGGCAAGGAAGTCACCAAAGAAAACATCGTCAAGGGCGTGGCCTTTGAAAAAGGTCGCTACGTGGTGCTCAGCGAGGACGAAATCCGCTCGGCCCACCCCAAGTCGACCCAGACCATCGAGATCATCGCCTTTGTCGCCAGCGAGCAGATTCCCCTGCCAAACATTGACACGCCCTACTTCCTGGCCCCGGACAAACGCGGCGGCAAAGTCTATGCGCTGCTGCGTGAAACCCTGAAGAAAACCGGCAAGGTCGCCCTGGCCAACGTCGTGCTGCACACCAAGCAGCATCTGGCGGCGCTGATGCCATTGGAGTCTGCCCTGGTGCTGGTCATGTTGCGCTGGCCCGCCGAAGTGCGCAGCCTGGACGAATTGGAATTGGGCAGCGACGTCACCGAACCAAGCCTGGCCAAAGGTGAGCTGGACATGGCCAAGCGGCTGGTGGAGGACATGAGCGCCGATTGGCAACCGGACGATTACCGCGACAGTTTCCAGGACAAGATCATGGCGCTGGTCGAGAAGAAGGCCAAGGCCGGCAAGATCGAAGACGTGGAAACCCAACAAGGCAGTGAGGAACGCAAAACCGCCGACGTTATTGACCTTACGGAATTGCTCAAACGCAGTCTGGCCGGCAAACCGGCGAAGAAAGCCCCAGCCAAGAAACCGCGTAAAGCCTCCTGAGCCTGCCAAAGGAGCCTCTTGCCATGCCCAAGCCCCTGAGCGAATACAACCGTAAACGCGACTTCGAAATCACTGCGGAGCCCTCCGGCGCGGCGCAGACCAGCGCGCGAAAAGCGACCGCCTTGTCGTTTGTCATCCAGAAACATGACGCACGCAACCTGCACTATGACTTCCGCCTGGAGTTGGACGGTGTGCTCAAAAGCTGGGCCGTGCCCAAGGGCCCGAGCCTGGACCCGAGCCAGAAGCGCCTGGCGGTGCATGTCGAAGACCATCCGCTGAGCTACGGCACCTTCGAAGGCAGTATCCCGGCCGGTCAATACGGCGCCGGCGATGTGATCGTGTGGGACCGTGGCGTCTGGCAGCCCCATGAGGATCCGCGCAAAGCGTATCGCGCCGGCAAGCTGAAATTCACGCTGGTCGGTGAAAAACTCTCCGGCGACTGGACCTTGGTGCGTACCCGCCTCAAGGGCAGCGGCGACAAGGAACAATGGTTGCTGATCAAGGAAAAGGATCAGCAGGCACGCCCGGCCACCGACTACGATATCGTCCAGGCCGAACCAAACAGTGTTATCAGCAACGCTTCGGTGGGTAAAGCCAGCGCCAAGGCCAAGCCTTCCAAGGCGCATGTCCCCTTCCCCATGCAACTCGCCCCGCAACTGGCTACCCTTATGGACCGCGCTCCGCCTGGCCAATGGCATTACGAAATCAAATTCGACGGCTACCGTATGCTCGCCCGCGTTCACGAAGGTGAGGTTCGCCTGTTCACGCGTGACGGCCATGACTGGTCGGATCGTCTGCCACGGCAGGTCAAAGCCTTGCAGGCGCTAAAACTCAAGGACAGCTGGCTCGACGGTGAGATGGTCAGCCTGGACGGCGACGGTTTGCCGGACTTCCAGGCGCTGCAGAATGCCTTCGACATCGGCCGCAGCCTGGATATCGTCTATTACCTGTTCGATGCGCCCTTCCTGAACGGTGTCGACCAACGCCAGGCCCCGGTCGAGGAACGCCGGGCAGCCCTTAAAGCGGCATTGTCCGGCGGCAGAAGCACACTGCTGCGATTCTCGGAGACCTTCACCGCCCCTGAGCGCGACATCGTCGAAAGTGCCTGTGCCTTAAAGCTGGAGGGGCTGATCGGCAAGCGTGCGGGAAGTGCCTATGTGTCTGAGCGCAGCGCCGATTGGATCAAGCTCAAATGCCGCCTGCGCCAGGAGTTCGTGATTGTCGGCTACACACGGCCCAAAGGCTCGCGCAGCGGGTTCGGTGCGTTGCTGCTGGCGGTCAACGACGAGGCCGGGCTGGTGTACGCCGGGCGCGTGGGCACGGGTTTCGATCAGGCTGCGCTGAAAAACCTTTACGCAACACTCAAAGACCTGAAGCAAGACACCTCACCCCTGCTGCAGCCACTCAAAGGCAGCCAGGCGCAAGACGTGCATTGGGTGAAGCCCAGCCTGGTGGGCGAGGTGCAATTTGCCGAGTGGACACGCGAGGGCCTGGTGCGTCAGGCCGCGTTCATTGCACTGCGCACCGACAAACCCGTTACGCAGATCATTCACGAGCAAGCCAACCGCACCCAATCCAACAAGCCCCAGCCCGAGGGTAGCCAGGTGAACATCACCCATGCGGAGCGTGTCATAGACGCGCAGAGCGGCACGCAAAAGCAGCAATTGGCGCAGTTCTACACGCAGATCAGCGATTGGATATTGCCGTTCCTGCGGCAACGGCCGGTATCGCTGCTCAGGGCGCCTGAAGGCGTTGAGGGCGAACAGTTCTTCCAGAAACACTCAGAGCGCCTGCCCATTCCTCATATCAAGCAGCTTGAACCGACGCTGGACCCCGGCCACGCGCGCCTGATGGAAATCGCCAATGTCGAGGCCCTGATCGGTGCCGTACAAATGGGTACGATCGAACTGCATACCTGGGGTGCCACCACAGACAAGATCGAAACACCGGACCAATTTGTACTCGACCTCGACCCAGACCCGGCGCTGCCTTGGAAAAGCATGCTGGAAGCGGCGCAATTGACGCTGTCGGTACTCGATGAGCTGGGGCTCGAGGCATTCGTCAAGACCAGCGGTGGCAAGGGCTTGCACCTGATCGTGCCGCTGGCGCGCAGGGATGGCTGGGACACAGTAAAAGCGTTCGCAAAGGCCATCGCACAGTTCATGACCCAGTCACTGCCCGAGCGTTTCACGGCCACCAGCGGCCCAAAAAACCGGGTCGGCAAGATCTTTGTCGATTACCTGCGTAACGCCCGTGGCGCCAGCACCGTTGCAGCCTATTCGGTACGCGCACGACCGGGCCTGCCGGTGTCGGTGCCGGTCAGTCGGGATGAGTTGAAAGAATTGCGCGGTGCCCAACAGTGGACGGTCGCGAACCTGCAGGAACGGTTACAAGGCTTGAAGAGCGACCCGTGGGCCGGTTATGCCAACCGCCAGCGGATCAGCAAGAAGATGTGGCACAAGCTGGGCGCGCAACCACCGCAGTGAGGCGCGCCGCAGCCATGCTTCAAATGAGGATGAAGATTAACGCCAGCCCGGCGAAGATCGCCCACTTTTCCAGGTAGTAACGTGCGCGGTTGCGCTTCTTGAGCTCCTTGCCGCGTAGGCGAATCTTGTACAAGCGGGTAAAGGCACGGTTCAAGCCACCGGTCTTGTCGCCATCATCATTGGGCGAACCCGCGGCAGCCATCACATTGCGGCTGAACCAGCGATTGAACGCTGCCGCCCAGCGATACTTCATCGGGCGCTCGATATCACAGAACAGAATGATGCGGTTGTGCTGCGTAGCGTTTTCCGCGTAGTGAATGTAGGTCTCGTCAAACATCACCGGCTCGCCGTCGCGCCAGTAATAGCTTTCGCCGTCCACATTGATGTAGCAACCCGGATCATTCGGTGTATCCAGGCCCAGGTGATAGCGGTAGGAACCCGCGTACGGGTCACGGTGACGCACCAGCTTGGAACCCGGCGGCAGCTCGGCGAACATGGCGGCCTTGATCGAACCGATGCTCTGCACCAGTTCCGTGGTACGCGGGCACAGCTTCATCGCCGATGGATGGCTGTCGCCGTACCACTTGAGGTAGAAGCGTTTCCAGCCCGACTTGAAGAACGAGTTGAAACCCACGTCGTTATACTGATCCGAACGCTTGATCGCCCCTGCCTGCATCAGGTTCTGACCCTCCTTGCGGATCTCCTCCCAATGCTCCTGCAGCGGGCTCAGGTCCGGAAAGTCGCTGGGTGAGAGATAGGGACGGCTTGGCTGCTTGGAGAACAGATAAAGAAAGCAGTTGACCGGCGCCAGGAACGTCGAATGGTCGCTAAGCTGACGACCCAGCTTGTGCCGTACCCGCCCACGCAGGTGGACATACGCAATAGAAGCAACGTAGAGAATAACAATGATGAGTTTCAAGGGATTCGTCACAAGTCAGGGAGAGAACAGGCTGCTCCTGCTGGCCCACATCAGCCGAGGATAGATAAGCAGCACCTGAAATCACAATTCACGTACAGGTGACACGCGCGCACGGAAAATCCGACGACGTATGACCATTGGCCGTTATTTAGCCACAGTTTGTAACCAAAGGTTAACTAAGAATTGTGAAAAGCTGTCGACTGATTGTGCTGGGGATTTGTGGGCGGGCTCCTTCGCCCGCCCACCGGCGTGGGTCTTTACACCAAGGGTTGATCGTCTTTGCGTTCGCGGCGGGAAAAACTGCTGTCTTCCAATGCCGAGTAGGCGATAGCGTTTTGACGGGACAGCATGAGATGGCGTATCAGCGCAATCATTAACCCCAGCAACACACCACCCACCAGGCTCAACGCAATGACCAAGGCTTTCTTCGGCTTGACCGGCGCCAATGGCTCCTGGGCGCGACGGTCAACCGTGACCAGCTTGAGGTTGCTCATATCGATGTTGAGACCGCGCAACCGGGCAACTTCAGCTCGAAGCGGCTCGACATCCTTCAGGAAAATGTCTTCATTCCCACGCTTTTTCAGAATCTCAACTTCCCGGTTGGACTCAAGCAACTGAAGTTCCTTGCCAATTTCCGCAATGCGAGGGTTGGTGAAATCGTCACTGGTCCGCTGCTGCAATGCGGCGCGCTCTGCTTCCAGGGCTTCAGTCCCCATGAAGTACAGCGGGATCTTCTGATTGTTGACCTCAGTACGCATCACCTGATTCGAACCGCCGCGGGTGGAATCGGCCATGGAAGACGGCGTGGTCGGTGTCTTGATGCCCATGGACTTGGCAATGGAGATGGCTTCGGCCAATTCGGCCAAGCGATTGGTGCGCTCCATCTTCATCTGCAAACGCAGGGCGCCCAGCTCATCCTGCAACTGCGCACGCTTGAGTCGATCAGACTCAAGCAGCTTGGCGATCTTGGATTCCTTTTCGGTATCGTAGTTGGCACGCGCCGCGTCGATCTTGCCCTTGAGCTCCGTCAACCGGTTATTGACAATCACCTTGAGGTCGGCGCCGACTTGCTCGCGTTCGGCTGCGATGGCGTAATCGACAAAGCCGTTGAGAATGGCAACGCCATCAACGTCCGCGGGGTACTGCAATTCCAGGCGGATATAGTTGCTCAGCGAGTCTGACTTCTTCGGGTCCGGCAGGATCAGATTGACGGAGTTGCGGTTGAAATCCTCGAAGCTCTGCTCCAGGCTCTGCCCCGGTTTCTTGAAAGCCTTGAACAACTCCTCGTGTTCCTTGAAAAAGCCCAGGCGAGCTTCGTACGAGTCCAACTGAGCCCCGACTTTTACCAGAGCGTCCGCGGGCGGGAGTTTGTAGACCTCGGAACGGTTCAACGCATCCAGCTCATTAATTGCAGCAGGCCGCAGCACGCTGCTGACCTCATACGTCTTAGGGGCCAGGAAGGCATAGCCCGCGCCCAGCACTCCTACCAGAAGCGTACAACCCACGATCAGCTTTTTTTGCCGCCAAATACCCTGGAACAGTTCAAACAGATCGATTTCATCGGAAGCGACGGCGGGCGGAAGCGGGGAAGTTCGATTCAAAATTAAGAACACCTTAAAATTAATACTAAAAGGCCATCACCTATCAAAGTCCTGTGACTCCGAAATCAGGGACAACGCCCTGCGATAACGAACCGATGGCACTGTGACCGCTCAGTCTGATGAAAGGTCCTACTTAGCAGGAGTTTATTTCTGTCTTATGTAGGCAAATATGGGCTACAACACTCATGTAGGACATGACCTAGCTGGAAGCGTAGTCAATACAACATGAAAAAGCTGTCAAATCCCTGTCTTCTAAAGAAAAATTCCTGCACACCGTCCGAATTACCATTTTTACCTGGTACAAAGCACTCATTCAGCGCGAAGAAAAAGGAATTTGCATGTCATCCCCTTCCAACTCCGACTATAACGCCCTCCAAGGTACCTGGGAGCAGACCGCCCTTGAAGACAGCGGCGTACTCAACCCCGTCGACCCTCACAGCGCGCCCGGTGCCATTACCACTATTGAAGGGGACCGCTTCCAAGTGACGACGGTCGAGGGTGTTATTTTGCTGGCCGGGCGGTTTTCCCTGGACTCCTGCACCCACCCCAAAAGCATTACCTGGGTGGACTCCATCGGCGATGACGCAGGAAAGCAGCTCCCTGCCAGCTACCAGCTCGACGGGGATCATTTCGTATTTATCGCTGCTGATGAAGGCATGCCCAGGCCGACGGTGTTCAGTACCGGCCCGGGGCAAACCATGCGTACGTTTGTACGACGTGGTTGAGAAGGCGCATATCCGAATGCTCCACACCCTTTTCACACAGCCTTCACTTCCCGAGCGCTACGTTGACGCTTACCTACTCCAGTGAATCCCTTAGCCCGCCTCTCGCGGGCTTTTTTTTGTCGGAAAACCTGCTCAAGCGGGAAGCTTGGTCGCAGTCAGGGTGAAACACAGTGGCAATTGCGCGCACTGGTGTTCGTACTGGTCATACAGTTCTTCACGATTGGAGTGCGGGTACTCCTGCAAATGGCCGATCCGCAACTGCGCCGCAATCGCTCCGCTGATCACGCCCCCCAGCGTGTGCACGTACCAATACGACGTCGGCCCTTCAATCGAGTCTTGCCCCTCGTAGACGATGGATTCCTGCAACACAAAGGGATCGCGCTGGAAATACGAGCTGGCCGGCAGCATTGGGTTGGCGGCCCTGGGATCGAATATTTCAAGGAACGGATGGGTTTCGTACATCACCAGGACACCGCCAGGCTTGAGCGTACTGGCCACCTGGCGCATGAACAGTGCCACATCCGGCATCCAGCCCAATACCCCAATGGTCACCAGCGCTACATCAAACTGCCCCATGAGCGGCTCAGGCAGATGGTGGATATCGCTCTCGATAAACTGCGGACAATGGGGCGAAACATCGGCCAATTCTCCGGCTTGCTGGATAAACGCACGGGATTGATCGACACCCACCACGGAACGAGCCCCCAAGCCAAATAATGACAGGCACTCGCGGCCGTTGTTACAGCAAAGCTGCACCACGTCCTTGCCGGCAATGCCGACCTCTTGCAGCAAGCGGGTTATGGTGGGGTCAAGGCAGGAAAAGTCGGGATGCGCGACCGCTGCCAACATCGCCTTCCAGGTGGCGGTGTCCTTGTGCAGCCTGGCGGATTCATCCCAGGCGTGCCGATTGCTCGTAACTGCCTGTTCAGGCGTAGGCATGTCCATTGCGTCTCCAGAAAGTCAGTGCGGCGGGGTTCAGAAAGTAAGCAAGTTTCCTGCCAGATAAAACCCTCGGGCAGGCTGAAACTAATCTCTATGCCTACAGGTCATTAGGCCAATGAGTGCTCAACGCCTGAGTGCTGCTGCTGAAGAATTCATCGTGGCTCATCACACCGACCTGCGTACGACCCTATCCCTGGACAGCCTGAACTTCTTCCTGGCAGACGTGCGAGATGGCCTCGGGCCCTATCTGGCGATCTACCTGTTAGCGGTACATAAGTGGGACCCGGCCAGTATCGGCGTAGTCATGACCCTGGCAGGTATCGCCGCCCTGATTACCCAAGGCCCGGCGGGCGCCCTGGTTGATCGCACCCATAGCAAACGCGCGGTGATCGCGATTGCCGCCATCCTCGTGACCATAAGCTGCCTGATATTGCCCTTTGTCAGCTCATTCGGTTGGGTGGCGCTGACCCAGGCGGCCAGCGCGGTCGCCGCCTCCGTATTCGCCCCGGCGATTTCGGCGATTTCCCTGGGGATTACCGGGCCACGTGCCTTTACCCGTCGGACCGGGCGCAACGAAACGTTCAACCACGCCGGCAATGCCGTGGCGGCGATGCTGGCGGGCGGCCTGGCCTACCTGTCCGGACCCGTTGTGGTGTTCTACCTGATGGCTTTCATGGCGATAGCCAGCCTGGTAGCGGTCAGCTGTGTGTCACCGACGGCGATCGATCACGAGGTTGCCCGCGGCTTCGACCCGGCCCACGCTCAAGACCACGAAGTGCCGTCCGGCTGGAAAGTACTGCTGGCCAACCGTCCGCTGCTGCTGTTCGCGATTTGCTGTGCGCTGTTTCACCTGGCCAATGCTGCCATGCTGCCGCTCGTCAGCCAGAAATTGGCTCAGATCAACCTGCAAATGGCCACGCCTCTGACCTCGGCATGTATCGTGGCTGCACAGCTGGTGATGGTGCCAATGGCCTGGCTGGTGGGCATAAAAGCCGATGTGTGGGGCCGCAAGCCGTTACTGCTGGCCGGGTTCCTGATCCTGCCACTGCGCGGTGTGCTGTATACGCTGTCCGACGATCCCTATTGGCTGGTGGCGGTACAAATGCTTGATGGCATTGGCGCAGGCATTTTCGGCGCGCTGTTCCCGGTAATCGTCAAGGACCTGACCCAAGGCACCGGGCGCTTCAACGTCAGCCTGGGCGCACTGTCCACGGTCTTCGGCCTGGGCGCGGCGTTAAGCAGCAGCCTCGCCGGCTTTGTGGTGCAGCAGGCCGGTTACAATGCCGCTTTCCTGACCCTGGCGTTTGTTGCAGCCGTGGCTTTGGCGCTGCTATGGCTGGCGATGCCGGAAACCCTGGCAAAACCCTCTTTCGAGTGCCATACAAGTGTCGCCTGACCTATGCGACCATGCGCGCTAAATTCCAACACACATCCCCAATTTTCTGCTCAGCGACCGGGTTTCGCGCCTTGATGTCGCTGTTGACGCATGCCTGAAGCCCCCTGCCGCCACGCGCTCATAACGACGCATTGGATGATCCGTTATGATGCGTCTGCTTATCGAAGAGAGAGTGGAAATGCGCTTTAACATGCTGGCCATCGGCGCCGCTCTTCTCGTGGCGCTGGCTGACTACTTACTACTACCTTCCGTTCTGACTGGGCTGAGGTCCAACCCTCAAATACAGAGCTATAGGGAGGATCCCGACCTGACATTCCAGGTCGTCAGCCAGTGCAAACAGAGCGTAGAGAATGCTGATGCGTGCTACCAGGCATACAGCGCGGCAGTTCAGCTTTCTAACCTCAAGAGCTGCAGCAGTGAGGCGATAGCAATGAAGCGCAGGTTCAAGTTATTGGTTGAGCGCAATGCCCTTGAGGCCATTGAGAGCGAACTCATCAAAGAGTGTGCGCCTACTGAAAATTGACCACCGATCCAATCTTGTCCGATGGGATTTAATCCAGTCGCGTCTGCTACGCCGGTCAGTTCACAGAGGTACACTGATGCCAAACTCAGATCTGATCCCCTCCTGCTTTCCAAGCTGAACGAAATGCTCTGACGAGTTGGGAAAGCGCTTTCGGGACCGGTGGTTCTCTCTATCGTCCATCAGCCCTGGCCTTTATAGACTGAGTATAATGCTCGGTGCTCATCTCTCCGTGGATCCTCCTATGACCAACCACTCTGCTCCCGTCCAGAGCCCTCCCCTGCCTTCCGCCTCTCCCGTGCTCGTCAGTGGCGCCAGCTTTGCGGGCCTGGCGACTGCCTTCTGGCTCAACCGTCTGGGCTACCAGGTTACGATCGTCGAGCTTGCAAGCGGACTTCGCAGAGGTGGGACGCCGGTCGACATCGAAGGCGAAACCATCGGCATTCTTGAGCGCATGGGCTTGTTCGGTGCGGTCCGGGCGAAGGCACTTCCCCCTCGCGCATTCAGGTTCAAGGACGCCGACGATCGTACGCTCGGCGGCATCGACGCCGCGACGGGCGCTGAAGAACCCTCGCGCACTCGATTTGAGATACATCGCGATGACCTGCTGGATATCCTCTTCTGCGGAATCAATGGATCGGTTGAGGTGTTGTTCGGTCGGTCGATCAAACAACTCGAGGACGGGCCAGACGGCGTCACGGTCACTCTGAACGACGGCATGAGGCGCACTTTTGCTTTGGTGTTCGGGTGCGACGGCAATCGCTCCAACACCAGGAAGTTGGTGTTTGGCGCCGAGGAGAACTTCAGTCACTTCATGGGAGGCTATGTCTATCTGAAGGTCGTACCGGTGACGGGAATATTACCGCCCAACGTATCCGAGGTGTTCAGCGAACCAGGCCGGACGGCGATGCTGAACGGCTACGACGACCGGACAGACATCTGCCTCGCTTTTCGCACCGCAGGTGAAATCGAATATGACTATCGCGACCGGGCGCAGCAGCGCGCGATGATCCATGACCATTTCGATGGGCTGGGCTGGAAGGTGCCGACTGCCCTGAAACATGTGGATGCCGACGACGATTTTTACTTCGACAGGATCAACCAGATCCGGATGTCGTCCTGGTCGAAGGGGCGGGTCGTTCTCGTGGGGGACGCGGGCTACTGCGTATCGCCGGTCGCCGGCATGGGCGGCTCGATGGCGATCATCGGCGCGGGACGACTTGCGCAAGCCTTAGAACGGCACGGCGCCGACTACGCTGCCGCCTTCCAGGACTATCACGAGAAACTGCACGGCTTTGTCGAAGATATTCAGACAAGGGCCGCCAATGAAGGCATGGCAACCATATTTCCAGCCGACGACGCCGAAATGGCGGAGCGTGATCGAAAACTCCGTGACGGCAAGCTTGATCTCTAGGTGCCGACCGCGCGTGCTCAATGCCGGGAGAATGTCTTCGCTTTTCGAGGTCGTGCGCGAGTTCTACCTGCCTCACGTTGTGACCGACACCGATTCGAATATTGGCAATCGTGTCACGAGCGCCATCAAGAACCTGATCGCCGGAACATTCGAAAAGGTTAATGAGTCGAGGGTCAAGGTCAGCGATAGCCCCCCATCTGCTTTCTACGCTCGGCGTCTGGATTGGCACCGCGCATCGCCTTCTTGAACTTGATCCCGAACTCCTGGGTCATGCTGCATAACGCTCGACGGCTGACCTTGAGTAACTGGGCGATTTCGCCCTGAGTGTGAGTTGGCGCGAGCGCGGAGACTTGTTCAATCAGCTTTGCGTGCTTCTCTACGCGCGCATTGATTGGGGTGTAAGCGCAACGCCATCTCGAGTTATCGACCATCCTGAATTCCGCTGTCGTTGAAAGCTTTGAACATCCGTCGTCGACCGCCATACAACTGTCGTCATACCTATGCGACAATACGCATTATGTCTGGCATGAACCCCGCCTTCATCTCCCAGCAGCTCGGCCATAGTGTGCAGATGCTGCTCTCGACTTATGCGCGTTGGATCAACTCAAGCTCGGACTGGAGCGAAATGGAAAAGCTCCAGATTGGTCCCAAATTGGTCCCAGCTCAAATAAGCGCATCCTAAGCTATTGATAGGTAAAGTAATTGATCTCCACAGCTAACATCACCATGCAGTTCGGCGCCAAGCCGCTCTTCGAGAACGTCTCGGTCAAATTCGGCGCCGGTAACCGTTATGGCTTGATCGGTGCCAACGGTTGCGGCAAGTCGACCTTCATGAAAATCCTCGGCGGCGACCTGGACCCGTCCGGTGGCCAGGTCATGCTGGAGCCGAACGTGCGCCTGGGTAAACTGCGTCAGGACCAGTTCGCCTACGAAGAATTCACGGTACTCGACACCGTAATCATGGGCCACGAGGAACTGTGGAAGGTCAAGGCCGAGCGCGACCGCATCTACTCGCTGCCGGAAATGACCGAAGAAGACGGCATGGCCGTGGCCGAGCTGGAAACCGAGTTTGCCGAAATGGACGGCTACACCGCCGAATCCCGTGCCGGTGAGCTGCTGCTGGGCCTGGGCATCCCCCTGGAACAACACTTCGGCCCGATGAGTGAAGTGTCCCCCGGCTGGAAACTGCGCGTATTGCTGGCCCAGGCGCTGTTCTCCGATCCGGAAGTGCTGTTGCTCGACGAACCGACCAACCACCTGGACATCAATACCATCCGTTGGCTGGAAAACATCCTGACCCAACGCTCCAGCCTGATGATCATCATCTCTCACGACCGTCACTTCCTGAACAGCGTGTGCACCCACATGGCTGACCTGGACTACGGCGAGCTGCGCCTGTTCCCGGGCAACTACGACGAATACATGACCGTCGCCACCCAATCCCGTGAGCAACTGCTGGCAGACAACGCCAAGAAGAAGGCGCAGATCTCCGAACTGCAATCCTTCGTCAGCCGCTTCTCGGCCAACGCCTCGAAAGCCAAGCAGGCCACTTCCCGCGCCAAGGCGATCGACAAGATCCAACTGGCCGAGGTCAAGCCTTCGAGCCGCGTGAGCCCGTTCATCCGCTTCGAGCAGAATAAAAAGCTGCACCGTCAGGCAGTCATCGTCGAACGTATGGCCAAAGGCTTCGACGGCAAGCCGCTGTTCAAGGACTTCAGCTTCCAGGTCGAAGCGGGCGAGCGCGTGGCGATCATCGGCCCGAACGGTATCGGCAAGACCACCCTGCTGCGTACCCTGGTCAACGAACTGACACCGGATGCCGGCAGCATCAAGTGGACCGACGCTGCGGAACTGGGCTACTACGCCCAGGACCACGCCCATGATTTCGAAGACGACGTCACGCTGTTCGACTGGATGGGCCAATGGACCCAAGGCGAGCAAATGATCCGTGGCACCTTGGGCCGCATGCTGTTCTCCAACGACGAGATCCAGAAGTCGGTGAAGGTGATTTCCGGTGGTGAGCAAGGTCGCATGCTGTTCGGCAAGCTGATCCTGCAAAAGCCGAACGTATTGATCATGGACGAACCGACCAACCACTTGGACATGGAATCCATCGAAGCGCTGAACCTGGCGCTGGAGAACTACCCGGGCACGCTGATCTTCGTCAGCCACGACCGTGAGTTCGTATCATCCCTGGCCACCCGCATCATCGAGCTGAGCCCCAACGGCGTTACAGACTTCAGCGGTACCTACGACGACTACCTGCGCAGCCAGGGCGTGGTGTTTTAAGAGCAGCGATCAGCTGTCAGCTGCAAGCGGCAAGATCAAGCCCCATTCAATGTGATGGGGCTTTTTACATCTGATGGAATACCATCACTGATGGTTAGCCTGCTTCCTTTCCCTCCAGGCCCTTGCCATGATGCATTCACCGCCCGCCCGCGAACGAGTGCCCATGTCCGACGCCGCCCCCTCCTCACTGTCGATCACCCTGCAGATCGTCTCTATTGTCTTCTACACCTTTATCGCGTTCATCTGCATCGGCCTGCCGATTGCGGTGATTCCAGGCTATGTGCATGAACAACTGGGCTTCAGTGCGGTAGTCGCCGGCATCACCATCGGCTCGCAGTACCTGGCCACCCTGCTCAGTCGCCCGATGGCCGGGCGCATGTCCGACAACGTCGGCACCAAGCGCGCGATTGTGCTGGGCTTGGCCGGCATTTTCGCCAGTGGCGTGTTGACGCTTTTCGCGACCTTGCTACAGAGCATGCCCGCACTGAGCCTGGGCATTCTGATCGTCGGGCGGCTGTTGCTTGGCGTGGCCCAAGGCCTGATCGGCGTAGGCACCATCAGTTGGTGCATGGGGGCAGTAGGCGCCGAGCACACGGCGCGCTCGATTTCCTGGAACGGCATCGCTTCCTACGGTGCGATTGCCATTGGAGCTCCATTGGGTGTGGTGATGGTGGCCGATTATGGCTATACCAGCCTGGGCATCGCCTTGTCGGCACTCGCGGCCCTGGGGCTTGTGCTGATTCGCAATAAACCTTCAGTACCCGTGGTGCGTGGCGAACGGTTGCCCTTCTGGGCGGTGTTCAGTCGCATCGCACCGTTTGGGGCGAGCCTGTGCCTCGCGTCGATCGGCTACGGCACACTCACCACCTTTATCACCCTGTACTACCTCAATCGCGGTTGGACTGGCGCAGCTTATTGCCTCACGGTATTTGGCGTGTGCTTTATCCTGTCGCGCCTGGTGTTTATCTCCGCCATCAGCCGCTTGGGAGGCTTCCGGGCGGCCATTGTCTGCATGACCATCGAGACGTCAGGGCTGACATTACTCTGGCTGGCGCCATCCACCGGCATCGCCTTGATTGGCGCAGGCCTGACCGGTTTCGGTTTGTCGCTGGTGTATCCGGCGCTGGGCGTGGAGGCCATCAAGCAGGTGCCCAACAGCAGCCGGGGCGCGGGCTTGAGTGCGTATGCGGTGTTTTTCGACCTGGCCCTGGCGATTGCCGGCCCGCTGATGGGCGCCGTGGCGCTGAATCTCGGCTACGGCTGGATCTTCTTCTGCGCGGCGCTGCTGTCGCTCGCGGCATTGGGCGTGACTTTACAACTCAAGCGCCGCGCCTACTGATCGGCGGTCTGCAAACCCGCCCGGGTGAACTGGCCAAGGGTGTGAGTGAAAAAGCGTCCGGCCTCGGAAATCAGATCACGGTGAATCCCTTCGCGGTCGACGCCATCCGCATCAGTGCAGATGGCCGGCATTGCCATCAGTTGATCGCTGTCGCAAGGTGCCATGAACACAAAGTGCCCTGCCCCGGCCAACAGCTTGAAATCCGGTGGCTGCGGTAGTTTGCGGGCCAGGGCGGCAGCGTTCTTGTCCACGGCCACCAGTTTGTCGCCATCCCCGCTATACAGCAGCACCGGCACATGCACATCCGCCAGCGTATGGCGACCAAACATCAGACTCAGCGGTGCCATCAACATTAATGCGTGGATACGTGGATCGGCCTGCGGTTGCAGATCGTCACGGTCCACCACCAGCTCACCCTTGGTGGTGCAGGCATCACGGTCCTCCGGACGCTCCTGGCAATAGCGGCGCAGACGATCGAAGTCGGGCTTGGCGCCGGCGAGGATCAACGCCGTCTCGCCGCCCGCCGAATAACCGATGACACCCACCTGATCGACGTTGACGAACGGCGACAGCATCGGTTCATTCAAGGTGGCCGTGATCGCGGCGGAGATCTGGATTGGCCGGCCATACAAATTGCTCACCGTGCCCAAGCGGCTGTGATCCTTGTAGTTGTCGCCGGGATGCAACACCGCCACCACCACAAAACCTTTGCGCGCAAGGGATGTGGCAAGGTCATGCAGAGCCAGGGGTGTACCGGTATTGCCGTGGGACAGCATCAGCATCGGGAAACGGCCGATGGCGACCCTCGCGTCTTCGGTGGCGGCGACGTGATACGGCCCCAGCCGAGTGGCATGTTCAAGGCCCAGGGAGGGACCGGTGGAGGGATAGAACGCGATGGCTTTCATCGGTTGCGAATCCAGCGGATCGAGAAACGTCATGCGATGAAAGCCCACACTCCAATGTGGGTGCGGTGCAGGCGCAGCGTGCACTGAAACCAGGCCGCCGAGCAGGGAAAGAACCAAAACAGCACAAAGACGCATCATGGGGATGTCCACCTTTGCTGCATGAGAACCGACATGTCGAATTAAAAATCCAGGTGATAACCCGTGCCTGCATAACCTGGGCCAAATTAAAGACATCGGCAAAACGAAAAAACTCCGTACCCAATCGTTTAACGCGATCAGAGTACAGAGTTTAGGCGCCCGGGTTCAGATTGAAACCGAGGAAGGGCGGAATTTACACAAGCCTTACGCGGCAGCGAACAATTGTTCGTTAATGACTACGTTGGCGTCGCCTATCGACTTGGCGCGCACTTCATCACCATAGGCCAGGCCTTCGGCGCGCACGATTTCGATATCGGTGATGCCGAGGAAGCCAAACAGCAATTTCAGGTAGCCTTCATGGGCTGCGCCTGACGCCTGGCCAGCATGCAGGCCACCCGCCGTGGACACGATGATGACTTTCTTGTTGCCGCACAGGCCTTCAGGGCCGGCTTCGGTGTAGCGGAAGGTCTGGCCGGCAACGGCGATGCGGTCGATCCAGGCTTTCAGCTGGGTCGGGATGGTGAAGTTGTACATCGGCGCACCGATCACCACGGCATCGGCGGCGAGAAACTCAGCCAGCGACGATGCACTCAGGTCAGCTTCGTGTTTTTGCGCCGCGTCACGCAGTTCAGCCGCGGTGCCCAGTGCGCCGAGGGTGGCGCTGGAAAAATGGTTGATGCCTTCGCTGGCCAGGTCGCGATAAGTCACTTCCAAACCGGGTTCGGCCGCTTGCCAGGCCTTGACCACACCCGCGCTGAGCTGACGGGAAGCCGAGTTGTCGCCGAGGATGCTGGAATCGATATGCAAAAGTTTCATGGCGGTTCTCCAAGTGAGGATCGCCCCAGGGCGATCAAGTGGGGTTAATCCTACAGGCGAAGCGAATCAACGATTAGACGGCTGAAATGCGATTATTTGTCCCATCAGCAGGACAGTCATTGGATCGCCGTGCGTCAATCCAACACGCTTATTGCTCAATCCTCTTGGGCACTGGATTTAACCCTCGCTTGGCGGCATCCTCGCCGCAGTTCCAACAGCGACTGGGCACGCCATGCATTCACACCCCGCCGTCCTCACCAAAGGCTTGACCCTGCTACTCGCCATCTGCTGCGGGTTTTCGGTCGCTACCATCTATTACAACCAGGCCATGCTGCCGCTGATTGCCGATACCTTCGGCGTGTCCACGGCGCATGTCGGCCAGATAGCCACGCTGACCCAACTGGGCTATGCCAGCGGCCTGTTGCTGTTCGTACCGCTGGGTGATCGCATCAGCCGGCGCACGTTGATCCTCGCCGTGCTGTGCATCAACTTCATCAGCCTGCTGGCCTCCGCCACGGCGCCGTCCTACGCCTGGCTGTTGGTGGCGAGCACACTGCTGGGGCTGTCGGGGATCAGTGCACAGGTGATTATTCCGGCGGCCTCGGACTTGAGCGAACCCGCGCAGAAAGGCGCTGTGCTGGGCTTGATGGTCAGTGGTCTGTCTGCCGGTGGCTTGCTGGCGCGGACCGTCAGTGGCGTGGTCAGCGGCTGGCTGGGCTGGCGCGGCATGTTTGCCCTGGCGGCCGCGCTGGATGTGCTGCTGTTCATGGCAATCTTGACGCGCATGCCAGTGTCGGTCTCCACCAGCAAACTGGCATATGGCGCCTTGCTCAAGTCGTTGTGGGGGCTGGCCCGACAGCACTCGACCCTGCGCCAGTCGGCGATCAAGGGCGGGCTGGTGTTTGGTGCGCTGAATGTGTTCTGGGGCTCGATGGCCGCATTGCTGGCCTTGCCGCCCTATGGGTTTTCCAGTGCTCAGGCCGGCCTGCTGGGGTTATCGGCGATTGTCGGTATCCTCTGCGCCTCGACGATCGGCCAGTACACCCGCCGCCACGCTCGCCTGTTGGAGCGCGTCGGCATCGCCACGGTGCTGGTGGCGTTTATCCTGATCTACGCCTTTGGCCCGCAAGGCTGGTGGTGGCCGATCCTGGTCGCGGCGACCTTCCTCGACCTCGGCAACCGCATCAACCAACTGGCCAACCAGACCCGCGTACTGGCCCTTGATCCCGCCGCCACCAGCCGGCTGAATACCGTGTTCATGGTCATCTACTTTATCGGCGGTGCCCTGGGTTCAGCCTGCGGTGCCCTGGCCTCGGAGCATTATGGCTGGCAGGGCCAGGCGCTGACCGGCGCGGCCTTTGTCGGCACGGCGCTGCTGGTGACGCTGTTCAGTGCGAAGACACATAAATCGACGCCGACGTAGGCGCCGGCAACGCATAAGTGCGCTTCATCCACTGAATCTCCTCCTGCGGCGCCCGCCCGAAGAGGCGCTTGAACTCACGGCTGAACTGCGAGGCGCTTTCATAGCCAACCTTGATACACGCCGTGGCAGCGCTGATGTCGTTGCGCAACATCAGCAGGCGCGCCTGATGCAGGCGCGTGGATTTGAGGTACTGCATCGGCGAGGTGTCGGTGACCGTACGAAAGTGCGCATGAAAGCTCGGCACGCTCATCATCGCTTCCCGCGCCAGCGCCTCTACATCCAGGTGCTGGTGGTAACACTCATGAATCTTGCGGATCGCCCGCGCCACCTTGCCGAACTGGCCTTGGCGATTAAGCGCCGCGCGCATCGAACCGCCCTGCTCGCCCGTCAGGATCCGGTAATAGATCTCACGCACCAGCGTCGGCCCCAGCAATTGCGCGTCCATCGGCGCATGCATGGCTTCCAGGAAACGCAACAGTGATTCACTCAGCTTGTCTTCCATTGGCGACGAATACATGCCCCTGGGCTTGGCTTCGGGCAAGTCGGGAAACGCGTCCAGCAGCAGCATCAGCTCCGCCGCCAGGGTGAAATCCAGGCGCAGGTACACCGCCAGCATCGGCTCCTCCTCACTGGCATCGGTTTCCATGGTGAACGGAACCGGCACCGACACCACCAGATAATGCTGCGCGTCGTACAGGTACACCGCGTCGCCCAGGTAACCGCGCTTGCGGCCCTGGCACACCATCACGATACCCGGGTCGTACAGCACCGGCACCCGGTGCAAAGGGCGGTTGGAACGCAGGAAGCGCACATCATCCAAGGGGCTCAGATTATAGCCTTCGACAGGCGCGAGGCTGCCCATCAGTTCGATGATTCTTGCGGCACGGCCCATGCTTGGCGGCTCCGGGATAAAAACCGCACGTTACCGCGCCAGGGGCTTCATGACCATGGGCTCATAGGAATAGGCAATCAGCACATTGGAATGGATATTCGCCCGGCAGCACGCTTTGCGTAGCCTGAATCAGCACGTTCAGCCCTCGGAGATTCCCCACATGCTTATCGTCTACAACCCCGCCACCGGCGAAGAAATCGGCCGCGTCGCCAAGAACTCCCAGGCCGACGTCAAGGCCGCCATCGACCGCGCCTGCGCCGCCTTCCCCGCCTGGTCCGGCAAGCTCGCCCAGGAGCGCAGCGACATCCTGCGCCGCTGGCACGACACTGTGAAAGCCGACAAGGAAGCCTTCGCCGAACTGCTGTGCCGTGAAAACGGCAAATGCCTCAGCGAAGCGCGCGGCGAAATCGATTACGGCCTCGGCTTTATCGAGTGGTACGCCGAAGAGGCCAAACGCGTCTACGGTGACACCATCCCCACCCACGACCGCAACGCCAATGTGGTGGTGACCAAAGAGGCCATCGGCCCGGTCGCGGCCATCACCCCGTGGAACTTCCCTTTCATGATGATCACCCGCAAGGTAGCGACGGCCCTTGCCGCCGGCTGCACCATGGTGATCAAGCCTGCCGAAGACACCCCGCTCACCGCCTTCAAGCTGCTGAAATACGCGCGCAAAGCCGGCATCGATGAGGGCGTGCTGGAAGTAGTGGTGGGCGACCCCAGGGAAATCGGCCTGATCCTCACCGGCGATCCGCGCATCCGCAAAATCTCGTTCACCGGTTCGACCAGTGTCGGCAAGTTGCTCGCGGCGCAATGCGCGGCAACGGTCAAGAAAATGACCCTGGAACTGGGCGGCAACGCGCCCTTTATTGTGTTCCAGGACGCCAACCTGGATGAGGCCGTCAAGGGCCTGGTCAGCGCTAAACTGCGCAACTGCGGACAGGTGTGCATCTCGCCGAACCGGATCTTTGTGCAGCACAGCATCCTTGAGGACTTCATCAAGCGCCTGAAGCACAGCGTGGCCCAAATCGACGTGGGCCAGGGCCTGCGTGAAGACTTTGTGGTCGGGCCGCTGGTCAATCAACTGGGCTTCGACAAGGTCGCGCGCCTGGTGGAAGACGCCAAGGCTGCCGGCGCCAGGATATTGATGGGCGGCAAGCCCCACGCCAAGGGTGGCCTGTTCTATGAGCCGACGGTGCTGACGGGCCTGCAGGATGACTCACCGCTGGCAACCGAGGAAATCTTCGGGCCGGTGTTTGCCATCTACTCGTTCAAGGATGAGCAAGAAGTCATCGCCCGCGCCAACCATACCGAGTTCGGCCTGGCGGCCTATGCCTATACCAGCGCACTCGGTCGCTCGTTGCGTCTGTCGCGCCAATTGGAGGCCGGAATGGTGATTCTCAACTCGGGTTCGGTGGGCACGGCGTCGATTCCATTTGGCGGCATCAAGCAATCCGGCTACGGCCGCGAAGGCAGCTATTACGGGATCGACGAGTATGTGCATGTGAAATATGTGCTGATGGGCGGCGCACAATTTTAAATCCAGAAGTAGATTTGTACGGATCAGGCGCGGATAGTTCGTCCCATTGACAGGACAATGGGACGACCATGCAAGACCTCAACGACCTCTACTATTTCGCGAAAGTTGTCGAATCCGGCGGTTTCGCGGCGGCCGGCCGGCTGCTGGGCATTCCCAAATCACGCCTGTCGCGGCGCATTGCCGAACTCGAAGAACGCCTGGGGGCCCGCCTGCTGCAGCGCACCACCCGGCAACTGACCCTCACCGCCGTGGGTGAACGCTACTTGCGCCATTGCCAGGCAATGTTGCTGGAAGCGGAAATGGCCGATGAGGCCGTGGCCAGCATGTCCAGCGAGCCCCGTGGACGCCTGCGGGTCAGTTGCCCGGTGGGCATGGCGCAGCACATGCTGCCGGACATGGTCGCCGGGTTTCTCGCCGCTCATCCGCTGGTTCAACTGGAAATGACCTTGGTCAACCGCCGTGTGGACCTTGTGGCTGAAGGTATCGACGTCGCCCTGCGCGTGCGCGAACAGGGGGATGAAGACCCGCTGCTGGTCACCAAGCGCCTGCGCCAGGCCCAGACGGCACTGGTGGCCAGCCCTGCTTTTATACATGACCGGCAGATCAACACCCTCGAAGACCTCAAGCAACTGCCGATGCTCGGCGCCCTGGAGGCGGACCGCATGGTGCATCAGCGCATTCTCGACCCGCATGGGCATCCCCATGAACTGGTGATGGAGGCCCGGCTGGGTATCGACGACTTCATCGTCCGCAAGGCCAGTGCAATCATGGGCCTGGGTTTTACCGTGCTGCCGATGATGTATTGCGAAGAAGAGTTGGCCAGCGGCCGCTTGGTACAACTGCTACCTGAATGGTCGTTGCCGGGGGGCTGGTTGCAGGCGGTTTACCCGCATCGGCGAGGCGTGCTGCCGGCCATTCGTGCCTGGATCGACTTTCTTGAAGAAGGCTTCAAAGGTTGCGGAGATCGACTGCTATGAAGATGAACGAAGAACAAGTCGCCACCTTCTGCCTGGGCCTGCCCGGCGCGCGGGAAGACTACAAATGGGGCGGCGTGCGGGTGTTCTCGATTGCCGGCAACAAGATGTTCGCCGTGCAAAACCTGCGCGGTGACTCGCTGGCATTCAAGGTCGACAAGGAACTGTTCCTCGGCCATGTGGACCGTCCGGGCATTCATCCGGCACCGTACCTGGCCCGTGCGCAGTGGATCATCATGAACACGCCCTACCCGCTGGGCGCCGATGAACTGCGTGGCTTGTTGCAGCGCTCCCACCAGTTGGTGGTCAGCAAACTGCCCAAGCGCACGCAGGTCGGGCTGCGGCTAGAGGACTGAAAACAACGTACCGCCCAGGAACAACTGATCCAGCCAGAACACCTGGTGCAACAGCACGATCACCCAGAACAGCACCTGATAAGACACCTTGCGTGTCTTGTGGCGAAACACCTGCTGGGCAATCAACGCCCCCGGCCAACCACCTGCCAGCTCGACAGCGTGCAGGATGTTTTCCGGGATCCGGCGTGCATCGGTTTGCGCCTTGCGCTTGTCGCTCCAGTACAGGAAAAACGCCACCACGCTGACCACGCCATAGGCCGCCAGCGGGATCAGCGTCTCGCCGCGATACCACAGCAACGCCGCCCCTGTCAGCGGCGCCGCGCACAGCAGTGCAAAGATCGCCGCCTTCAAGCGTGGGTGCTGGAGGCTCATGGTTTGACCGCAGACCAGTCGATCCAACCGAACTGCCAGGTCGCCAGGATCACCAGGCCGAACGCGATCCGGTACCAGGCAAAGGCCGCATAGCTGTGGCTGGCGATGAACTTGAGCAACGCCTTGACCGCGATCATCGCGAAGATGAACGAGGTGACGAAACCAATGGCGAATACCGGCAGGTCATCCGGCTGGAACAAGTGACGGTACTTGTAGCCCGAATACACCGCCGCACCGACCATGGTGGGCATGGCCAGGAAGAACGAGAACTCGGTGGCCGTCTTGCGCGACAGACCGAACAGCAACCCGCCGATGATGGTCGCCCCGGAACGCGAAGTGCCGGGAATCATCGCCAGGCACTGGGCCAGGCCAACCTTGAGCGCCTCCTTCCAGGTGATGTCATCCACGCTGTGTGCGTGTACGGCATGCTGACGGCGCTCGGCCCACAGCATGATCACGCCGCCGATCACCAGCGCAGTGGCCACGGTGATCGGGTTGAACAGGTAGTGCTTGATCAGGTCAGCGAAAATCACGCCCAACACCACGGCCGGCAGCACGGCGATGATCAGGTTGACGGTGAAGCGCTGGGCATTGCGCTGAGTCGGCAAACCGATCACCACGTCGAGGATCTTGCGCCGGAATTCCCACACCACCGCCAGGATCGCACCCAACTGAATGATGATGTTGAACGCTTCAAAACGCTCGCCACCGAAACCGATCAAGTCGGCTACGATAATCTGGTGACCGGTGCTGGAGATCGGCAGGAACTCCGTCAACCCCTCCACCACGCCAAGAATCAATGCCTGTATGGCGGTCCAAAAATCCATATTTCCCCCAAAGGTCATGCGCGAGGCACGCCTCGTCAGTCTTTTCTAGTGGTTCAATGATGATGAGTGCGCTGAAGGCCAGGCGTTGGATAATCCACGCCGGACTGCAAAAATTCCGTGAAAAATCAGGCAGTACTCAGGTTTTCCGATTACGGGCCGAAAGCCTATCAGACACGCCGGAAATGTCGAAGCAGCACCACAACTATAAAAAGCATGGAGTGACAGGACGATGAACAGTTTGCGCAACATGTCGATCAGCCGACGTCTCTGGCTGATCCTGATAGTCGCCGTGCTGATGCTGTTGACCTTGAGTTTGCTGATGCTCAAGCAGATCCATGGGGATCTCTACCAGGCCAAGCGCCAACAGACCCAACACGTGGTCCAGACCGCCAGTGGCGTACTGGCGTATTACCAGAACCTTGAGAAAACCGGCGTGCTGACCCGGGAAGCGGCGCAGCAGCAAGCCCTGAGCGCGGTGCGCGGGTTGCGTTATGACCACGATGATTACTTCTGGATCAATGACCTCACGCCCGTGATGATCATGCACCCGGCCAACCCCAAGTTGGATGGCCAGAACCTCTCGGCGATTCGCGACCCGGACGGGTTTGCGGTATTCAACGAGTTCGTCAGCCTGGCCAAGGCCAAGGGCGCGGGTATCGTCAGCTATCGCTGGCCAAAACCGGGAGCCGAAGCCCCGGTGGAGAAAACTTCGTATATCCAACTGTTCGAGCCGTGGGGCTGGATCATCGGCTCCGGCGTGTACGTGGATGACGTCCAGGCCGAATTCAAGGTGCAAGTGTGGAGAACCTCGTTCATCAGCCTGGCAATCGCTGCGGTGATGGCATTGCTGGTGCTGCTGATTGCCCGCAGCATCCTGCACCCGTTGCAACAGGCCGTAAACGCCATGGCCAATATCGCCAGTGGCGAAAGCGACCTGACCCGTAGCCTCGACACCCACGGGCGCGACGAAGTCACCCAACTGTCCCTGCACTTCAATGCCTTCACGACAAAACTGCGCCAGGTGATCGGCCAGTTGCAGGCCTGCGCCAACGCGCTGGGCCAGTCGTCCACGGAGCTTGGCACCAATGCCAGCCAGGCCCATGACCGCAGCCAGCAACAGTCGCAGCAGATGGAACTGGTGGCGACGGCCATCAATGAAGTCACCTATGGCGTGCAGGACGTGGCGAAAAACGCCGAGCACGCCGCCAGCGAAATGCGCGACGCCCAGGCTCAAGCGCAACAGGGCCAGGTGAACATCGACGGCAGCCTGCAACAGATCGACCGGCTCTCCGGCACCATCGGCCAGGCCGTGGAAGTGATCCGCACGCTGTCCAGCGAAAGTACGCAGATCGGCAGCGTGCTTGAGGTGATCCGCTCCATCGCCGACCAGACCAACCTGCTGGCGCTCAACGCGGCGATTGAAGCCGCCCGCGCCGGCGAGCAAGGCCGCGGCTTTGCGGTGGTGGCCGATGAAGTCCGCCTGCTGGCCCAACGCACGCAGAAGTCCACCGCTGAAATCCAGGTGATGATCGAGCGCCTGCAAGGTCATTCGGAAGCGGCGGTCAAGGTCATCAGTGACAGTCACACGGCCTCGCAACTGACCATTGAGCAAGCGGGCCAGGCCGGCGCCAGCCTCACGGCCATCGGCCAGGCGCTGCACAACCTCAACGGGCTGAACGCGTCAATCGCCAGCGCCACCCTGCAACAGGCGCATGTCGTGGAAGACATCAACCAGAACGTGACCGAAGCGGCCGGTTTGTCCCATAGCACGGCGTTGGCGGCGCAGCAGTCCAGCGTGGCCAGTGAACAGCTGCGCGCCTTGAGCGAACAACTTGACGCGCTCCTGCGCCAATTCAAGGTCTAGCGC
The DNA here is from genome assembly GCF_023242545.1 of Pseudomonas sp. MWU13-2517. NCBI lineage: Bacteria > Pseudomonadati > Pseudomonadota > Gammaproteobacteria > Pseudomonadales > Pseudomonadaceae > Pseudomonas > Pseudomonas sp. MWU13-2517. The sequence goes on from NZ_JALMFA010000014.1 coordinate 185,337, forward strand.
GTTTCCACAGGTGGGAGAGAGCTTGCGCCCTCCCACATTGGTCCCTCCCCATTTTGAAGTTACAATCACCGCCCTCTTCGACTCTCCCAAGGAACCGCCATGTCCGGGCTTGAATTGTTCGCCGCCGCTCTGGGGGTGATCGCTGTCTGGCTGACGGTCAAACAAAACCCCTGGTGCTGGCCCATCGGCCTGGTGATGGTCTTGCTCTACACCTGGGTATTCTTCGACGTAAAGCTCTATTCCGACATGCTGCTGCAGGTGGTCTACGCCGCCCTGCAACTCTACGGCTGGTGGCAATGGACCCGCGCCGGCGAGGTCAGGCAAGGCCGCCAGGTGACCAGCCTGGGCTGGCCTGCGATCACGACCAGCCTGGCCATCGGCGCGGTATTCAGCCTGCTGCTTGGCGCCGCCATGGCCCATTGGACCGACGCCGCCCAACCCTGGCTCGACGCGGCCCTCACCGGCTTCAGCCTGGTGGCACAACTGTGGATGGCGCAAAAACGCGTGCAGTGCTGGCCCTTGTGGATCGCCGTGGACGTGATCTTCGTTGGGCTGTTTCTCTATAAGGGCCTGTACCTGACCGCCGCGCTGTATGCACTGTTCACCGTGATCGCCGTGCAAGGCTGGCGTGAATGGCGCACCGACCCGGCGCTGCACGCATGAAGGTGGTGGTATTGGCCGGCCCCGAATCGAGTGGCAAAAGTTGGTTGGCGGCCGAGCTGCACGCCCATTTCGGCGGGCTGATGGTCGGCGAATACGTGCGCGATTTCATCGACCGGCACCAGCGCGACACGACCCTGGCCGACATTCCGGCCATCGCTCGTGGCCAACTGGCCTGGGAAGACGCCGCCCGCGCCGAACAGCCCGACTTGCTGATACTCGACACCCACTTGCTGACCAACACGTTATGGAGCCAGACCCTGTTCGGCGACTACCCGGCCTGGCTCGACAGTGAACTGTTGGCCCGCCGGTACGACTTGCACCTGCTGCTGTCGCCGGAGGATGTGGAATGGACCGCGGACGGTCAGCGCTGCCAACCGCAGTTGGAGGATCGTCGGGCATTCTTCCAGGACAGCCTGGCGTGGATGCAAACGCATCAACAGCCCTTCGTGGTGATTAATGGACATTGGGAAGAGCGCCGGGTCGCGGCGTTTACGGCGGTAGAGCGGCTGTTGCAGTGAGCGGCTTGCCCTGCGCCACCCGGCGCGGTGGCAAGCCGCTCGCTACAGTCAGTAGCCCAACGACAGGCCGGTGTTACGGCGCGGGTCATTCGCCCCGTAGAAACGGTTGTTGCCTACCGGCTTGCCGTCCAGGGACGGCGCGCCGACCAGAATCGCGGCCAGGTGGTTGGCATCCTGCGGGCCGGCAAACTTATGGCCCCAGCTTTCGAGGATCTTCTGGGTGTCGGGGCTTACGGCAAACCGTTCCAGGTTAGTGGTTTCCGGCATCCACTGTTGGTGGAAACGCGGCGCATCCACCGCCTCCTGAATGTTCATCTTGTAGTCGATGACATTGAGGATGGTCAGCAAGGTGGCCGTGATGATACGGCTGCCACCCGGCGTACCCACCACCATCACCGCCTTGCCATCCTTGGTCACGATGGTCGGGCTCATCGATGACAGCGGCGCCTTGCCCGGTGCGATGGCGTTGGCTTCACCCTGGACCAGGCCGTACATGTTCGGCACGCCGACCTTGACGGTGAAGTCATCCATTTCGTCGTTGAGGATCACGCCGGTCTTGCTCGCCATCACGCCGGCACCAAACCAGTCGTTGAGGGTGTAGGTCACCGACACCGCGTTGCCCCACTTGTCGACGATGGAATAGTGGGTGGTGTTATTGCCTTCATGGGGCGAGACGCCTGGCTTGATCGCCTGGGAATCGCCGGCTTTCTGCGGTTCGATGGCGGCGCGCAGCTTGCTGGCGTAATCCTTGTCCAACAGGTGGGCAATCGGGTTCTTCACGAAATCCGGGTCGCCCAGGTAGCTGTTACGGTCCACGTAGGCGTGGCGCATGGCCTCGATCTGATAGTGCAGGCCCTGGGCCGAGTGATAGCCAAGGTCGGCCATCGGATAACCTTCGAGGATGTTCATGATCTGGCAGATCACCACGCCACCCGAGCTTGGAGGCGGCGCCGAGACCACGTGGTAGCCACGGTAATCGCACTCGATAGGCGCCAGTTCACGGGTTTTGTATTTGTCCAGGTCGGCCTGGGTGATGATGCCCTTGCCGGCCTGGCTGGAATCCACCAGTGCCTTGGCAACCCAGCCTTTATAGAAGCCGTCGCTGCCCTTGGCGGAGATTTCCTTGAGGGTCTTGGCCAAGTCTTTCTGCACCAGTTTCTGGCCGACCTGCATCGGCTGGCCGTTGTGCAGGAAGATCCCGCGCAGGTCCTGGTCTTTTTCAAACTCGCCGGTAGCCGTGTGCAACAGGTCGATATCGCCCTGCTCCAGTTCAAAACCGTTTTCCGCCAGCTTGATCGCCGGGGCAATCACCTGGGCACGCTTGAGGGTGCCGTATTTGCTCAGGGCCAGCTCCATGCCGGACACAGTGCCGGGCACACCGACCGCCAGGTGGCCCTTGGCACTGAGGCCGTCGATGACCTTGCCGTCTTTGTCCAGGTACATGTCGGCGGTAGCCGCCAGGGGCGCTTTTTCGCGGAAGTCGAGGAAGGTCTTGCGCCCGTCGGCCAGTTGCACGGTCATGAAGCCGCCGCCGCCGAGGTTACCCGCCGCCGGGTACACCACCGCCAGCGCATAGCCGACCGCGACGGCCGCATCCACCGCGTTGCCGCCGGCCTTGAGCACATCCACGCCCACATGGGTGGCCAAATGCTGGGCGGTCACGACCATGCCGTTTTCACCGGCCACCGGCGCCTGGGAAGCGGCTTGCACACCGCCGACCGTCAACACCAGCGCAGTGGCAATCAACGTACGGCTGAAGGGTTGGTATTTCATCCATGGCTACTCTATTTATTGAGATGCACCAAAATAGCCCCTCCCTGTTTTAATCCCCAGCGCAATGGCGTTTTTATTACAGAGCTTGTCGGTGACAGAACGCTGGTGCCTCAATAAGCACACCGGTCACTGTCTGTGGCAATCAGCGCTGGCCTATAAAATTAATGGCGCTAGAATCGGCGCCATTATTTGCCCGCCTCCCTGATACGAGCCGCCCATGAGCTTTGATTTCGACACGATCCACCCACGCTTCGGCACCGGCAGCACCAAGTGGAACCGTTACCCGGCAGACGTGTTGCCGATGTGGATCGCCGACATGGATATCGCCGCGCCACCTGCCGTGTTGCAAGCCTTGCACCAGCGCCTGGACCAGCAGGTTCTCGGCTACAGCGTGGCCGGCCCGGACGTGCGCGAAGCCATTGTGGCCGACCTGTGGGCCAAGTACGCCTGGCGTGTGCAGCCTGAAGAGTTGTTGTTCCTGCCCGGCGTCGAGCCCGGTTTCAACATGGCGCTGCACGCCTTCGTGCAACCGGGCCAGCCGGTGGTGCTGCAGACCCCGAACTACCGGCCGATTCGCCTGGCGCCCGGCCACTGGAACCTGCCACGCATCGAAGTGCCGTTTGAATGGGCGGGAGAGGGATACGTCACACCGTTGGCTGCCATGCGGCAGGCACTGACCGGCGCCGGTGCGCTGTTGTTGAGCAACCCGCACAACCCGATCGGCAAGGTCTTCCCTCGCGAAGAACTGTTGGCGGTAGCCAATGCCTGCCTGGAAAACGGCACGTTGATCATCAGCGATGAAATCCACGCCGAGCTGTGCTTCGACGGCCGTCGCCACATCCCCACTGCCAGCCTCAGCCCCAAAATCGCCCAGCGCACCATCACGTTGATGTCGGCGAGCAAAGCCTACAACGTGGCCGGCCTGAAGACCTGTTTTGCCGTGGTGCAGAACGCCGAGATTCGCGAGCGCTTCAACAACGCGCGTTGCGGCATGGTCGACAGCGTCAGCCCCCTGGGCCTGGAAGCCACCCGCGCCGCCTATAGCCAATGCGGCGATTGGCTGCAAGCGCTGGTCAAGTACCTGCAAGCCAACCGTGACTACCTGCTCGACGCTGTGCAAACCCGCCTGCCCGGCGTGGTGATGCACGCCCCGCAGGGCACCTTCCTGGCCTGGCTGGATTGCACTGCCCTGGGCCTGGACGACCCGCAGCAATTCTTCCTTGAGCAGGCCAAGGTCGGTTTGAGCGCGGGGATCGAATTCGGCGACGACAGCCAACAATTCGTACGTCTGAACTTCGGTTGCCCAAGGGCGATGCTCGAAGAAGGATTACACCGCATGGAGCGCGCCCTGCGTCATCGCTGACACCCAGGGCGCCTGGTCGGTGTTCCCACGCAGCGCGTGGGAACGCCTCTCAGAGTTTGGCGATCGACACTTCCGTCGACTTCACAAAAGCGATCACCTCACTGCCCACCTTCAATTCCAGATCACGCACCGAGCGGGTGGTGATCACCGACGTGACGATGCCGGACGCGGTCTGCACGTCGATCTCGGACACCACTTCCCCCAGCAGTATTTCCTTGATCACGCCCTTGAACTGGTTGCGCACGTTGATCGCTTTAATGGTCATGTCGGCTTTCCTTTTGGCTGTTGGGTCAATCCGCACGAATGCGCAGGCCCTCAAAATGCGCCACCGATAAAAACATTAAAAGGAATATATAAGTCTTTATTTATTCCATTTGGAAATATATAGCGCTACCTGTTATTCCTGCCCATGGACGTCTATGCATCCTGCAGGATCAAATCCGCCCCCTTCTCCGCCACCATCAACACCGCCGCATGGGTGTTGCCCGAAGTCACGTTCGGGAAGATCGACGCATCGACAATGCGCAATCCGTCCAATCCGTGCACCTTCAAGCGCTTGTCCACCACCGATACCTGCGAGTCCGAGCCCATGGCGCAGGAGCCGCACAAGTGGTAGATCGAGCCGCTGTTTTCACGGAAGTAATGCAGCATTTGCTCATCGGTCTGCACTGCCGCGCCGGGTAGAACCTCGGCCACCGTGATGCCCTTGAGCGCGGGGGCCTGCATGATCTTGCGCATCAACCGGCTGCCCTGGATCACCTCGTCGATGTCCTTTTGCGTGCTCAGGTAGTTGGGATCGATCAGCGCCGCGTCCCTTGGGTTTTTCGAAGCAATGCGGATGGTGCCGCGGCTGGTCGGCCGGCACGGGTTGAAGCACAGCAGGAAACCGGAGTACGGCTCGGGCTTGAGGCTGGCCTTGTTGTTTTTCGGGATCTGGTACGACAGCGGGTTGAAGTACAGTTGCAGGTTCGGGTCCGCCTGTTGGTCGTTGCCGCGAAAGAACCCACCGGCCTGGTTGACGCTCATGGCCAGCGCGCCCTTTCGCGTGAACAGGTACTTGAGGCCCAGCTTCAACTGGCCGAACAGCGAGCTGAGTTCGTCGTTCAGGGTCGGGATATTGGCCTTGTAGTAGTAGCTGACGCAGAGGTGGTCCTGCAGGTTTTCACCCACGGCCGGCAGGTGCTTGACCAGCGCAATATTGTGTTCGGCGAGCAATCGCTGGTCAGCCACGCCGGACAGTTGCAAGATTTTCGGCGTGTCCACAGCGCCGGCACAAAGGATGACCTCCTTGCGTGCCGTGAAGGTGCGGGCCACGCCGTGCTGAGTCACACTGATGCCCGTGGCGCGCTGCTGGTCGTCGAACAGCACACGGTCGACCAGTGCATGCAGCTCTACGGTCAGGTTCGGACGACTGAGTGCCGGATGCAGATGCGCAAAGCTGCTGGAACAGCGCTCGCCATTGCGTGTATTGACGTCATACAGGCCCGCGCCTTCGAAATCCGGCCCGTTGAAGTCATCACTCAGGCCATAGCCGAGCTGCTCGCAGCCTTTGAGGAACACATCGCAGATCGGATGGGTATGGCCCTTCATCGGCGTGATGCTGATGGGGCCGCTGCCACCGTGGTACTCGGTGTCGCCCAACGGATGGTTTTCCAGCTTGCGAAAGTACGGCAGCACGTCCTTGAAGCCCCAGCCGTCGTTGCCGTTGGCGGCCCAGTCATTGAAATCGTGGGCCTGCCCGCGCACGTAGATCATCGCGTTGATCGAGCCCGAGCCACCCTGCACTTTGCCGCGAGGCGCGTAGATTTCACGCCCGACCAGCTGTTTTTGCGGCTGGCTGTAGTACATCCAGTTGAAGGTCGGGTTGTAGTACATCTTGGCGAAACCGACCGGGATCTTGAACCACCAGGAACTGTCCTTGCCGCCGGCTTCCAGCAGCAAGACGGAGTATTTGCCTGAGGCGGACAGCCGGTTGGCCAGGACGCAGCCTGCGGCGCCAGCACCGGCGATGATGTAGTCATATGTCATTCACGGTTACCGCGTAAGTCGTTTTTTAGCCCTTGGCGGGCGAAGTGTCTTTGACGTCAGCCGGGGTTGGCGCCATCTGCAAATGCAGGCGTTCACCGGTATACGGCGAATGCTTGCGCACCACGTCCATATTCAGTTCCACACCCAGCCCGGGCTCGCTGGACGGGATGATGTAGCCGTCCTCCCATTGCAGTGGCTTGGTCAGCACGTCGGCGTGAAAGCCGCCCCAGGTCATGATGCTTTCCTGGATCAGGAAATTCGGCGTGCAGGTCGCCAGTTGGAAGCTCGCCGCTGCACCAATCGGCCCGTTGTACAGATGCGGCGCAATCTGTGCGTAGTAGGCTTCGGCCATACTCGCGATCTTCTTGGCCTCCAGCAGCCCCCCGCAGCGCGCCACGTTCATTTGCAGGATCGACGCGCCGCCGGCTTGCAGCAGCTTGAAAAATTCGTACTTGGTGGTCAGGCGCTCACCCGTGGCAATCGGGATGCTGGTCTTGGCCGCGACCTGGGCCATGGCGTCTTCCTGGCCTGGCGGCACCGGCTCTTCGAACCAGAGCGGATCGTATTTCTCCAGGCGCCTGGCCAGGCGGATTGCCGACGACGGCACCATCTGCCCATGAGTGCCGAACAGCAGGTCACACTTGTCGCCCACCGCTTCGCGGATCTTGCGGCAGAACGTCTCGCAGCGCTCCAGCACTTCCAGGGAAATCTGGTGGCCCGAATAGGCGGTGTACGGCCCGGCCGGATCGAACTTCACCGCCGTGAAGCCTTTATTCATGTTCTCTATGGCGCACTCGGCGGCCAGGTCCGGGTCGTCGTAGTCGTACTCGCCCTTGCTGTTGACCGGATACAAGTAGGTGTAGGAACGCAGGCGCTCATTGACCTTGCCGCCAAGCAACTCGTAGACCGGCTTGTTGGCGGCCTTGCCGATGATGTCCCAGCACGCCATTTCCAGACCGCTGACCACCCCCATCATGGTCAGGTCCGGGCGCTGGGTGAAACCGCTGGAGTAAGCCTGGCGGAAGAAGCGCTCGATATGGTGCGGGTCATGGTTGAGCAGGTAGCGCTCAAACACGTCCTCGATGATCGGCAACATGGCCTTGGGGCCGAACGTAGCGGCGTAAATCTCGCCGACGCCTTCAATGCCGCAGTCGGTCTTCAGCTTCACGAACAGCCAGTACATACCGCCGATATGCGGCGGTGGAACGGCAACGATATGGGTTTCAAGGGCGACGATTTTCATCTCAGGCACCTGTCTGGTTGAATTTTTTACGGTTGATCCGGGCGCGCAATGTCAGGGCCGCCAGGGTCCCGAGCACGCCGATGAAGGCGATGTAGCCGAAATACAGGTTGTAACCGGCCTTGCCTGGGTAGGTGTCGGTCAGGTAGCCGTTGATCAGCGGGATAAACGTGTCCGGCAGGTAGCCCACCACCGAGACGATGCCGATGGCCAGGCCGGTGATGCGCAGCGGGATGTCGCAGCTGTCGAGGATCGCCCAGTACAGGCCACGGATCGCATAGGTCATCAGGCCGATAAAGATCACTGTGCCGATCAGCAGGCCCAGGCTGTTGAACGCCGGGAACAGGATCAGCCCGACCATCGCGAGGGTCACCAGTACCAGTGCGACGATCAGTACCGAAATGTTCGAGAACTTATCCCCCAACCAGCCGCCGCCGATGCCGCCGATAGGGCGCATCCACAACTTGATGGTGGTGATGGTGCCGGCCATCACGGCGGTCATGCCGCTGCCCTGCAAGTAGTCGGAGAAGCTGTAGGTGGCCCAGAACATGTGATAACCGCAGAACACGATGGCGGTCACCAGCCACAGCTCGGGGATCTTTACCAATGTGCTCAGGTCGGCAATCAGGTTGAACTTGCCCTTCTCCACCGCGGCAGTTTCCGCCAGGGACTTGGGGTCCTTGAGCAGCACCAAGCCAAACCCGAGAGCGATGCAGATGAACGAGTACAGGTACACGACGTGCTTGAACCCCTCGGCCGCCGACTCGCTGCGCGTTTCGGTCGCGTAGGCAAACAGGCCCAGGGCGACGGTGGCGAGCAAGGCTTCCACCAACCCACGACCACCGTCGAGGATGCCGAAGAAACGGCCCTGTTCGGTGTGATGGGCAATCATCTTCACGCGCTTGAGCACCGAGGCCCAGAACGTCAGGCCAGTGGTCAGGCCCCAGCAGCCGAAGATGATCATCAGGCCGGTCATCGACGGCACGCTGGCATACCACAGTCCCAGTGCGCCGGTAGCGACCAGCGAGAAGAAGATCAGAAAGCGCGGCGGCAAACGGTCGGCCAGCCAACCGCTGGGCAAGTAGCTGAGCAAGAAAATTGTGCCGAGCATCGAGTACAGGTACCCCAGCTCGCTGTGGTTGATGTGGAACACATCGAGCATGGTGGTCTGGTAAACCTGGCGCAGGTAGAGGATCGGGTAGATCGCCCCCGCAGCCAGTACCAGCAGCAGCAATTGGAAATAGCGACTGGTTTTGTCGCTGTTTGCCGCGGATACGGCAACGGAAACCTGGGCAACAGGTGCAGGCTTGGACATCGTGTGGACCTCAGGCACCCGATTCGCGGGTGCCCTCATAATTTTTTTTATTAAAGGTACGGCAGGTGTGCGTAATGCCAGTCAGTTAAGGGTGAACGCTATATGTGTGGCGAGGGAGCTCGCTCCCGTTGGGCCGCGAAGCGGCCCTGCTCTTTGTTTACAAAGCATGGGACTGCTGCGCAGTCCAACGGGAGCAAGCTCCCTCGCCACAGGTCATTTTTTAGCCTTTCTCCTTCTTAACTGACTGGCATCAGGCAGGTGTGCGTGTGTCAGTACTTCATGACCACCAGGCGGGTCTGGGTGAATTCAAGCATCCCGTGCTTACCGTCATCGCCGCCCAGCCCCGAGCGTTTCCAACCGGCGTGAAAGCCCTGATACGGGTCGGCCGGGGTGCGATTGACGTACAACTCGCCGGCCTCGATGGCATTCGCCACTTTCATCGCCGTGCGGTAGTTCTCGGTGTACAGCACCGAAGACAGGCCGAACTGATGATCGTTGGCCATGGCCAGCGCTTCATCGATGTCGCGGTACTTGAGCACCGGCAGTACCGGGCCGAAGATTTCTTCCTGGATGATTTCCATGTCCTGCCGGCAGTTGCCGAGCAAGGTCGGCGGGTAGAAATGCCCCGCCCCTTCAGGCAACACGCCGCCTGTTTCCAGTACAGCACCGTCGGCGACGGCACGCTGGACCATGGCGTGGATAGTCTTCCGGGAACTGGCGTTGACCAGCGGGCCCATCAGGCTTTCATCCTTGGCGCGGTCGCCGAACTTCACTGCGCTGATCTTGGCTTTCAGCAGTGCGAGGAACCTGTCGTAGACGCTTTCATGCACATACACCCGCTCCACCGCTGTGCACAGCTGGCCGCAGTGCGTGGTCTTGGAGGCGACGATGGCACTGGCGGCTTTTTCCAGGTCGGCATCGGCCTCGATGATCGCCGGCGTCTTGCCGCCCAGTTCCAGGGACGGCTTGGCGATGTTGGCCTTGCAGTAATCCAGCACGATACGCCCGGCGTTCACGCTGCCGGTGAGAGTGATCAGGCCGACGGCCTTGTGGGTGCAGACGCTGGCGGCGGTCGCATGGTCCATGGTCAGGATATTGATCACACCGGCAGGAATCCCGGCGGCAGCCACCGCCCTGGCGATTTCAAACGCCGACAGCGGCGTGTTATTGCTCGGGCGTACCACCACGGTATTACCGGCAATCAGCGCCGGGGCGATCTTGCGCAGCAAGGTGTACACCGGGTAGTTGAACGGAATCAGGCACGCCACCACACCAATCGGCTCACGGTGCAGGAACAGGTTTTCGTCCGGGGTGTCGCTGGGGATGATCTCGCCTTCGATACGGCGTGCCCATTCGGCGTGGTAACGGGTGATTTGCGCGGCATAACGGGCTTCGTTGCTGGCATCACTGACGCTCTTGCCGGACTCGCTCGCCAGGGCCGTGCCGATGGCTACCGCACGGCTGTCGAGGGCATCGGCAAACGCGCGAAGGTGCTCGGCACGCTCGATGCTGGTGAGCTTACCCCAGGTTTTCTGGGCGATGGCGGCGGCGTCGACGGCGGCGATGGCTTCATCGGCGGTGGCCGCACTGACGTGGCCTGCGAGGGTTTCATCGGCAGGGTTGTAGACGGCGATCAGGGCGTCGCTGGCCGGCTCGACGAACTGGCCGTTGTAGAAATTGCGCTCGAATTGCATGTGGTTTGCCCAACGTTGTTGTTTTGCGAGTGACATGCAGTTTTGTCGCAGTCAGGGCGGTGGGCAAACGACTTATTGGGTGGGGTAACGTGAGAAAAATGCAGGTTATGGACAGTGACGCGGTTACCTGTCCGTTTTCAGGCAATGGCGGATAGGCACCCAATCAGACCGCCGCCGTAGATGGCTCAAGCTGGCGCTGCGCCAACCAGATCTCCTCCTGCAACCATTGCCCGAACACCTGCAACTGCGGCATATCCGTCTGCTCCGGCCGAGTCACCAGCCAATACGACTGATGGCCCTCCACGTGCACATTCAACACTTGCGTCAACTGCCCGCTGGCCAGTTCCGCCGCGACCATATGCCAGTCCGCAATGGTAATTCCCAACCCATTCGTGGCCGCGCGGATCGCCAGGTCCAGCAGGTCGAATTCATATCCGCCCTGGGTATCGACGCCATGAATCCGCGCCGCGTCCAGCCAATGCTTCCACGTCAGGTAACGCTGGTCCTCACTGGCCAACACATGCAACAACGTCATGCGATTCAGGTCTACACCATCACTGCATTCCCGGGCATACAGCGACGGCGCGCACACCGCAATGTGCCGCTCCTGGATCAACAGCGAACTGTCCAGCCCGTCCCATTCACCGTTGCCGAAACGAATGGCGCAATCGAGTGTGCTGGTTTGCGCAAGGCTGTCCTGCAGGCAGGTGGTGATGCTCAGTTCCAACTCGGGATGCGCCTCGCGCAAACGTCCAAGGCGCGGCATCAACCAGCGGCTGGTAAAGGTCGGCGGAGCGTTGATATGCAACCGGTTGGAATGGGTTTTCTGCTGGATGCTACGCACCGTCAGCTCGATCTTGTCGAAGGACTGGTGCAGCGCCCGCAGCAATACGCGCCCGGCGCTGGTGAGTTCGAGGTGGTGGTGGCGTCGCTCCAGCAGGCTCTCCCCCAGCTGCTCTTCAAGCTGGCGCACCTGGCGGCTGACCGCGCTCTGGGTCACGTTCAACAACTCCGCCGCCCGGGTAAAGCTGCCGGTGCTGCCGGCGACTTCGAAGGCTTTGAGGGCATTGAGACCGGGCATCTTGCGTTTCATGGGGGCACTCGACAGTCGCTGGCAAGGAAACGAAATCCCACGGCAACGCAGGAACTTTACCCACAACATACCTTTTTGTATCAGGTCAGCGGTAGCACCCCACGCGGCTGGAAAAACGATGTTCTTTAACCCTGCGCGTCGTTTTTCGACGGATGAGGTCGTTATCGAATAAATAGCACGCGTATTACGCATGCACACTAAGACAATTAAGCATTGGTGGCTGACCTGCTACAAAAGTTAGTCTGCTCAATAACTAGCTCATTCATTAACTCCGGGTCGCACGATGTCGAAAACAACTGTCTCATCGCGACGAAGTATGGGGCTGCTGGCACTTGTCTTTACCGCTTGCAATGCGACCACCCACGGTTTCAGTATTTTCCTGTATTCGGCGTTATTGCCGCAGATCCGTGAGTTATTTGCGTTGAGCTACAGCCAGGCCGCCCTGATTGCCGCATTGTTGCAGCTGTTCTACATGGGGGCTTCGATTGCCAGCGGCATTGCCGCCGCGTGGGTGAGCCCGCGCACCATGGTACGCCTGACGATCATGTTGAGCCCGGTACTGCTGGCGCTGGCCGTCGCCACGCCGTGGGTGCTGCCGTTTGCCCTGTGCCTGGCGCTGGTGTCGGCGTGCGCGGTGTCGAACTGGAACGCGATTGCGGCCCTGGCGCGTGAGGTCATCCCGGCCAGCCACCGTAGCCGTGTCCTGGGGTTGGCTTCATCGGGAGCGGCCTTTGCAATCTGCTTGAACGGGCTATTGATTGCATTGCTGCAGGGCTTGTCCTTGCGCCAGTTCTGGTTGATTTGCGCAGGCTTGACGCTGCTGGTCACGTTGCTGACGCTATGGGCCTTGGCGCCCCACACGGAGCAAGCGCCCCGCTCCGCTATGGCGCCGCCTACGTTCAGGCAGGTGTTCAAGCAATGGCTGCGCCTGTGCCTCGAGCAGCCGGTGGCCCTGCAGATTGTATTGCTCAGCGGGTTTATCGGCGCGATCAGTGGGCCGTTTCTCAACTTTCTATCGGCGTTTGTCAGCGATCAGTTGCAGGCCGGCGCAACCGTGACCGGGACGCTGTGGACACTGATCGGCATCGGTGGCGCCGTCGGCGGGTTGCTTCTCGGAGCATTGGCCGATCGCTGGGGTGCGCTGCGGGTCATGGCGTGGAGTATCGGCGCCTTCGGCCTGGCCATGCTCGGCCTGCTGGGTCATCCCAGCCTGTTGCTCAGTGGGTGGGCCGCCGGATTGTTTGCGCTGTTTTATTTCCCGTCCTGGGGCTTGATGGCGGCCTACCTCAGTGCTCGCCTGGAGCCGGTGCACAGCCTGCAGGTAGTCAGCCTGAGCATGGTCAGTTATGGCCTGGCCAGCGCCACGGCCAATGCACTGTGCGGCTGGCTGTTGCAGGTCAGCGGCGAGTTTGCCGTGGTGCATGCCTGGATCGCCGGCTGGGTCTTGGCCAGCCTGCTATTGCTCAAGCGCATGGCACGTGGAAAGGCTGTGGAAGCGCCGGGGGTGCCGATCCCCTGAATCGCCCAACTGACGCTGCAGAATCTGCACCAGTGCGTCCACTTCCGGCACCTGGCAACCGACTGAGCGCCAGAACATCAGGCGTGCCGGGGCAATCGGCGGAAAGCCCTGGCGCTCGTCGAGGATTTGCCAGCCCTGCGGCACCAAACGCTGCGCCATAACGCCCACGGACAGTCCTTGCTCGATGGCAATCGCAATCCCCCGCGGGCTCTGGCTGGTGTAGACCACCTGCCACGAACGCCCGGCATGGGCCAGCGCCTGCACGGCATTGGCCCTGAACGCGCAGCCCTCGGCGTACACCGCCAGCGGCACCGACTGGCGCCCCACGCCACTCCAACTCGGTGCCGCCACCCATACCAGCGGCTCATCGCACAGGTACTCCCCCGGCTGCAGGCCGGCATGCTCAACCCCCAGCACCAGATCCAGCTCGCCCCGGAACAAGCGGCTGACCAGCGCGGTAGACATCTCGCAGCAGATATCCGGGCGCACCTGGGCAAACTGTGCCTGGAAGTCCTTGAGCATCCCACCCAGGCAGTATTCGGCATAGTCCTCCGGCATGCCGAGGTGGATGCACACCTGCTCATTGGGCAACTGCGCGGCATTGACCGCCTCAACGTGCAGCTTGAGGATTTGCCGGGCATAGATCAGAAAGGTTTCCCCGCTCGGCGTGAGGCCGATGGAGCGGCTGGTGCGGTGGATCAACGGCGTGCCGACAATCTCTTCCAGTCGCTGCAAACTCTGGCTGACGGTGGACTGGGTTTTATGCAGACGCTCGGCAGCGGCCGAGAACCCCTGGCACTCGATAATTGCCACAAATACTTTAAGTAAGCCGCCATCCAGTTCGCCTGACATAACTATCGCCCCTGCCGATGGATTCGATCACAACTTGTAATTTCCACTTCAAAGCGCTTTACGCAACTATCAACTCAACACAACAACCGACTTCAGGAGACGTGTATGAGTCTTAAACTTGCCGATGCCGAAACCGGTGATATCAGCGACATCGTTAATACCGAACTTTATCCCATACATGATTCGGGCCATGTTCAATTACGGGCACTCATTGAACATGCACGGGCCGAACTGGCCGAAGACGGTTGCTGCCTGCTGAAGAACTTCCTGCGCCCCGAAGTACTGGAACAGGCGCGCCTGGAAGGCCAGGCACTGTCGGGCAAGACGTTTTACTCGGTGCGCAAGGTCAACGCCTACTTCACCGAAGATGACCCCAGCCTGCCCCAGGATGACCCGCGCCGCACATTCATGGAGCGCACCAGCGGCTTTGTGACCCGCGACATGATTGCCCCTGACGCGATCATCCACCGTCTGTACGTCTCACCCATGATGAAACGCTTTATCGGCGCCTGCCTGGATGAACCGGAGATTTTCGAATACGCCGACCCCTTCGCCGGGTTGGTGATCAACGTAATGCCAGAAGGCACCGAACAGCCTTGGCACTTCGACACCAACGAATTCATCGTCAGCATGATGACCCAGAAACCCGAGGCCGGCGGCCTGTTCGAGTACGCGCCGATGATCCGCTCGCGCAGCCAGGAAAATCTCGGCGCGGTCGGCAAAGTGGTGCGCGGTGAAGACCGCTCGCGCGTACAGGAACTGGAGCTCAACCCCGGCGACCTGCAGATCTTCAAAGGCCGCTTCTCGGTTCACCGCGTCACCCGCGTGGAAGGCGCCATAGAGCGCAACACGGCGATTTTCGCCTACTCGGAAAAGCCCGGAATCATCGGCCGCGCCCAACGCACCAAACAGCTTTACGGACGCCTGTCCGAGGCTCATCTGCAAGCCGAACGCAACCTGGTGCGCAGCGACCAGTTGCTCGACTGATTCACAGCCCTGAAAACCCAGAACCGTATTTGCCCTGCGAGGAACACCCATGAGTCTGTCCGGCCCGAACCGCAACCCCGCCGACTGCGAACCCACCTATGACGAAGTCCAGCAGATCCAGCTGGACCGGCTGCAACGGGTACGCAATGAACTAAAAAAACGCGACTACGCCGCCTGCGTGCTGTTCGACCCCACCCATATGCGCTACGCCACCGGCTCGCGCAACATGCAGGTGTATTCGGCACGCAACCCGGCGCGCTATGCCTTTATCCCGGCAGAAGGCCCGGTGGTGATCTTCGAGTTCGGCGGCTGCCTGCACCTGGCCGACACCCTCAATACCGTGGACGAAGTGCGCCCGGCCAAAGCCATCTCTTATTACTTTTGCGACAGTTTCCTGAGCAATGTCACCGCCGACTGGGCTGCCGAAATCGACGAACTGGTACGCCAGTGCGGCGGCGGTAAACGCATCGCCATCGAGAGCGCCACCTCGGCCGCCGCATTCGAACTGCAACGCCTCGGCTACCAGGTATTCGACGCCCAGGAACCCCTGGAGCGAGCGCGCTGCATCAAGGTACCCAATGAGCTGAAGATGATCCGCGCCAGCCTGCGCGCCACCGAGGCGGGGGTGCGCCTGATGGAAAGCAAGCTGGTGCCGGGCATCAGCGAGAACGAACTGTGGTCGCACCTGCACCAGCATGTGATCGCCACTGACGGCGACTACGTCGAAACCCGCCTGCTGTCCTCCGGGCCGCGCACCAACCCGTGGTTCCAGGAATGCAGCACGCGGCCTATCGAGGCCGGTGATCTGGTTGCACTGGACACGGACGTGGTCGGGCGCTTCGGTTACTACGCCGACTTTTCCCGCACGTTCCTGTGTGGCGATCAACCCGCCACCGCGCGGCAGCAGGAACTGTACAAGCTCGCCTATGAACAGGTGCAGACCAACGTGGAAATGCTCAAGGCCGGCCGTAGCTTCAAGGAATACGCCGAGATGGCCTGGAAGATCCCCGAGCATTACAAAAACAACCGCTATTTCGCCCTGGTGCACGGGGTTGGCATGACCGGTGAATACCCTTACGTGGTGCACCGTGAGGACATTGATGCGCTGGGCTACGACGGCGTATTCGAAGCCGGCATGACCATCTGCGTGGAAAGCTACATTGGCCACGACGACGGCGGCGAAGGCGTGAAGCTCGAAGAACAGATCTACATTCACGAGCACGGCATCGAGCTGCTCTCCGATTACCCGTTCGATGCGCGCCTATTGCCGCGCTGAACCGGTCCAGCAACACAGGCGGCCGTGGGACGGATCTGTAACATGCATTTATAGAAGGTTACTGCGCAGAATTTGTCGTTTGTCCATCGTTGTGTAAATGACAAAACTGCGGGCATCTCTAATAAAAACAACATGAGAGCTGCCCTATGTCCTATCCCATCGCCCGCCTCCTGAATTCGTTGTGTTTTGTTCTTCTGCCGGTTTCACAGAGGTCCGTGCTGCGCCGTTGCTGCGCCTGCCACTGACCCTTGCGGTTCAACAAAAACGCATATTCGCAAGTTCCGGAGAGGCTTATGAAAGACTTGACTACCCTGGACGGCTCCCTGCCGCATCCAGCCGTTGATAACCTGTGCGCGCAAGTAAAAAGCGGTGAGATAAACCGTCGCCAATTTCTGCGTACCGCTGCGCTGCTGGGCGTCACCGTCGCCAGCGCCAGCACCTTTCTGGGCTCGGCCCTGCTAGGCAACGAGGCCCGGGCCGCCGACGCCACGCCCGCGCGCCAGGGCGGCAGCCTGCGCTTTGCCTGTGCGATCCAGGAAATCCAGGACCCGATGCTGATCACCTGGATCGAAGCCTCGAATCTGTTGCGTAACTCCCTGGAATACCTGACCTGGGTCGACGCCGACAACATCACCCACCCTTATCTCGCCGAAAGCTGGAGCCCGTCCGAGGACCTCACCACCTGGACCTTCAACCTGCGCCAGGACGTAAAGTGGAGCAACGGCGACCGCTTCAACGTCGACGATGTGCAACACAACATCGAACGCTGGATTGCCGCCGACTCCAAGTCGGTCAACCGCACCGCGTTCCAGGACATCAAAGCCTTCGAAAAAGTCAGCGACTACCAGTTCCGCCTGCAACTCAAGCGGCCGATGCTGGCGATCCCGGAGATGCTCAACGCCTTCACCTGCGCCATCGTGCACCGCAGCTTCAAGGCGGGTGACGACTGGTCGAAAAATCCGCTGGCCACCGGGCCCTTCACGCTGGTGTCATTCGCGGTGAACAAGCAAGCCACCTTTGCCAAGCGTGTCGACTACTGGGGCAAGCCCGCCAACCTCGACGAGGTGCGCTACATCGACATGGGCACCGACGTGTCCACTCACCTGGCCGCCCTGCAGGCCGGCCAGGTCGACGTGCTGTACCGGGTGACCGTGGCAGAGCTGGACCTGGCCAAGCGCTTGCCGGGCGCGCAGTTGCTCAGTTGCAAGTCCGCGCAAACCGTGGTGATGCGCATGGCCTGCGACCAGAAGCCGTTCACCGACCTGCGCGTGCGCAAAGCCGTGGTGCTGTGCGCCGACAATGCGCAGATGCTGAAGATCGCCTATCGCGGCATGGGCACCTTGGGCGAAGACCACCATGTGGCGCCGTCCCATCCCGAATATTTCCCACTGCCCAAGCGCAACCGCGACGTGGCAGCCGCCAAGCAGTTACTGGCCGAGGCCGGCTTTGCCAATGGCCTGGACATCGACCTGATCGTCGGCAACACCCAGGGCCGCTATGAGCAGGACTGCGCGCAGATCCTGCAACAGAACTGCCTGGAGGCCGGGATTCGCATCAACCTCAAAGTGGTGCCTGCCGCACAGTACTGGCCGATCTGGGACAAGGCCGCATTCAGCCTCACCTACTGGGCCCATCGCCCGCTGGGGGTGATGTCCCTGGAGCTGGCTTATCGCGGCGGTGGTGCCTGGAACGAAAGCCATTACATCGACCCCGCCTTCGATGCCGCGCTGGACAAAGCCATGGGCATCATCGACCCCAAAGCACGGGCAGTGGCCATGCAAAGCGTCGAGCAGATCCTGCAAGACGCCTGCGTGATCGTGCAGCCGTTCTGGGGCGACAAGTTCACGGCCGTGAGCAAAAAGGTCCAGGGCTTCCAGGTACACCCCTCTGACTTCTACCCCATGGGCAATGTCTGGCTGAGCGTTTGAGTCAACGCTGCCCGCCTGTGCGGGCAGGTCTCCCATCATCCGTCGGAGCATGCACCCATGGCTCATTTTCTATTGCGTAAATTATTGGCATTGCTGGCGACCCTGCTGTCGGTGTCACTGATTGTGTTCCTGGCCCTGGAACTCAACATCGAAGACGTCGCCATCAATGTCCTCGGCCCCTACTCCGCCGCCGACCAGCGCGCGGCGTGGCTGGTGGAGCACGGCTACAACCAACCGTTTTTGTGGCGCTACCTGTCTTGGCTCAAGGACTTTGTCAGCGGCGATTGGGGCACCTCGGTGTACTTCCGCGAATCGGTGATCAAGCTGTTGCTGCCCAACCTGGCGCAAACCCTGACCCTCGCCGGGCTGGCCTTGCTGGTGATGGTGCCCGTGGCGTTGACGCTGGGCGTTCTCGCCGGTATTCGCCAAGGCTCACTGCTCGACCGGTTGGTGTCGTTCCTGGCGATCGTCACCACGTCGATTCCCGACTTCGCCAGCGCGGTGTTCGTCTCGGCGCTCTTTGTGTTCTGGCTCAACTGGCTGCCAGGCGTAAGCAGCATGAGCGACGGTTTCAGCGCGATGCAATTGGTGTTACCGCTGATGGTGCTGAGTCTGTTCGGCATCGGCTACCTGGCGCGCATTACCCGAGCGTCGATGGTCGAAGTGATGCAGTCGCCGTACATCCGCACGGCGCGTCTCAAGGGCGCCTCCACCGCACGCATCGTGGTGCGTCATGCCCTGCGCAATGTGCTGATCGCCCCCATCACCGTCATCATGCTGTACATCCCTTGGCTGCTGTCCAACGTCATCGTGGTCGAGGTGTTCTTCGCCTACAAGGGCTTCGGCTCGCTGCTCTACACCGCATCGCTGAACCATGACGTTTACCTGATCGAAGCCTGCGCCATGGTCAGCGCGGTGGTGGTGGGCATCACCAAGATCTTCTCGGACCTGGCCTACACCTGGCTCAACCCGCGCATCACCCTGCGCAGTTTCGGCGGAGGTACTCAATGAACCGCCTTCAAGCCTTCAAACACCCCTTGGCGTTGCTCGGCCTGCTGCTAGTAGGCACTTGGGTGGTGACCGCGTTGCTCGCGCCGTGGCTCGCGCCCCATGATCCGCTGGAAAGCTTCACACCACTGCTGACGCCGATGAGCGTCGGCGACAACCACCAGAGCTTCCTGCTGGGCACCGACATGATCGGTCGTGACATCCTTTCGCGGCTGATCTGGGGCACGCGCACCGTGTTGCTCTGGTCGATCCTGGCCACCCTCACCGCCTTCGCGGTGGGCATTGCCATGGGTCTGTGCGCCGGTTACTTCAATGGTTGGGTCGACGCCGTGCTGTCGTATGTAGCTGACACCGTGCTGTCGTTCCCTGTGCTGGTGCTGTACATCGTGATCATCATCGCCCTCGGCGCTTCGGCGCTGAACATCCTGATTGCGGTGACCTTCACCAGTGCGCCGGCGATCTTTCGGATCATGCGTGCGTTGACCATCGACATTCGTTCCCGAGACTACGTACTCAGCGCCATCACCCAAGGCGAAGGCGCGTTGCGCATCATGCTGGTGGAGATCCTGCCCAACTGCGGAGGGCCGTTGATCGTGGATTTCTGCCTGCGCATCGGCTACACCGCGATCATGATCGGCGCCCTGGGTTTCCTTGGCCTCGGCCTGCCGCCGCCGACCCCGGACTGGGGCGGCATGATCAACGACGGCCGCGCCATGGCCATCGCCTTCCCGCACCTGGTGATCTTCCCGTGCATTGCCATATCCACCCTGATGCTGGGCTTGAGCCTGCTGGCGGATGGCCTGGATGAAAACGCCCAGCAAGGCGCAAGGAGTTGAGATGAACCCGGAACCCGTACTACGTGTGCACAACCTGTCGATTGAACTACCCGCCGGCGCCGACCGCAGCCACGCCGTGCATGGCATCAGCCTGGACGTGCGCAAGGGCGAAATCCTCTGCGTGATAGGTGAATCCGGCTCGGGCAAGTCGGTATTGTCGGCGGCGATCATGGGTGATTACGCCAAGGGCCTGCGCCATGCCGGTGGAGCGATCGAGTTCTGCGGCGAGGACATCTGCGCCCTGGATGAGGCGCGGCTGCGCCAATTGCGCGGCAACCGCATCGCGATGATTTTCCAGGAACCCATGGCCGCGTTGAATCCGGCGATTCGCATCGGCAGGCAAGTCGAGGAAATCTTCGAGATTCACGCCGCGCAGATGCCCGCCGCCGAGCGCCGCGAACGCATGCTCGCGCTGTTGGAGTCCACCCAACTACCGGATCCGCCGCGCATCGCCAACAGTTTCCCCCACCAGTTGTCCGGCGGTCAGTGCCAGCGCGTGGTGATCGCCATGGCCTTGGCGATGAACCCTGACTTGTTGATCGCTGACGAGCCGACCACAGCCCTCGACGTCACCACCCAGGCCCAGGTGTTGAAGCTGGTGCACGACCTGCGTGGGCGTGGCCAGCACGGCATTCTGTTCATTACCCACGATTTCGGCGTGGTGGCGCAGATTGCCGACCGCATTGGCGTGATGGAAGGCGGCCGCCTGGTAGAAATCGGCGAGCGTGACCAGGTGCTGAATGCGCCGGCCCATGCCTACACGCGCAAGCTGATTGCCGCAGTGCCGGCGTTGCATCCCGAACTGCGTGCGCCGTGCGCCGATGGCGAAATGGCGCTGCGTATCGAGCACCTGACCAAGACCTACGACGTCGGCGGGCGCGCAGTGGCGGCGCTGCGCAATGTGTCGCTGAACCTGCCACGGGGCAAGACCCTGGCAATTGTCGGTGAGTCCGGCTCAGGCAAAAGCACCTTGGTCAAGGCCGCCATCCGCCTGGTGGACAGTGACAGTGGGCATGTGTGGGTGGGTGATACCGACTTCCTCGCCTTGAGCGGTGCCGCATTGGCAGCCAATCGGCGGCGCATCCAGATGATTTTTCAGGACCCGTACGGCTCTTTGAACCCGCGGCACCGCGTCGGCGACATCATCGCCCGCGCCGCGCAGTTACGCGGGTTGTCGGCCAAAGATGCCTGGGTCGAGGCCGGTGATCTGCTGGTGCGCGTCGGCCTCAAGCGCGACGCCTTGCAGCGCAAGCCCCGGCAGTTTTCCGGCGGCCAACGCCAACGCATCGGTATCGCCCGCGCCCTGGCGATGCGCCCGGAGGTGTTGATCGCCGATGAAAGCGTATCGGCGCTGGATGTGTCGGTGCAAAAGCAGGTACTGGAATTGTTGGCCGACCTGCAGCAGCAGTTGAACCTGAGCATCCTGTTTATCACCCACGACCTGCGCGTGGCGGCGCAGATCAGCGACCACATTGCGGTGATGCGCCAAGGCGAAGTGGTGGAGTACGGCAGCGCCGAACAGGTGTTGCTGCGCCCACAGAACAGCTACACCCAGGCCCTTCTCGCTGCTGCACCCGGGGCCTCTGAGTTACCTGCGAGCGGGCCGCCATTGAGGCTGATCCACCCCGCCGCGCGCTGAATCCAAGCCTTTCCCTGCGTCGCAGCGTTCGCTGCGGCAATGGGCTGCTGTTGCCCAAAAAAACTAAAAAAGAGAGTAAAACCATGCGACCAACAATGCGCTACTTCACCCTCATCCCCGTGCTCGGTGCCCTCGCTGCACCGGCCATGGCCTATCAGGTCACCGACAACCTCGACCTTGGCGGCGCCGTGCGGGCGCGCTGGGACTATGATCCGGACCGCGACATTCAGAAGTTCGGCCTTGACACCGTCTTCCTCAGCGCCAAATACAACTCCGCCACGTGGATCGGTGAGGCCCAGTACCGCTTCTACGGGCGTTCCTACCCTTACCAGTACACCAAGAACTACGGCGACATCCAGTTCGCCAAGTTCGCCTGGGTGGGCTACAAGTTCAACCCGGACCAGCAAGTTCAAGTGGGCCTGAACACCGTGCCGTTCGGCTTGCAGCCGTATTTCGGCAGCACCTTCTATGAAACCCTGGGCAACGTGGTGGGCCTGGAAGATGTGCAACAGGTGGGTACCAAGTACATCCAGCAAAGCGGTGACTGGAATATCCAGGCCGGTTACTACCTGCGCCCCGCCTGGCAAGGCAAGGGCACCAGCAAGGGGGTGACCTATTCCAGCGTGATCTCCGAAGCCGACAGCTACGTGGCCGATGGCAGCAATAACCAGGAACGCAACACCGTCGTGGTACGAGTCGCCAAAGCCATGGACCTGGGCGGCTGGAAATCCGAAGTCGGCCTGTCCGGCCTGACCTCGACCCTGGAAAACAAAGACACCGGCAATGACGGTCGACGCAACGCCGTGGCCATCCACTACCTCGGCAAAAACGGTCCGTGGGGCCTGCAGTTGCAGGCGGCGCGCCAACAAATGTCACCGCGCAACGAAGGCACCAATGGCGTGGTCACACTGGGCGGCTACGACGGCACCTTCAACGTGGCCAGTCGCGGCAACCTGTATGTGGCGGACCTGAGTTATGACGTGGGCGGCAAATACCTGTTCGATCAGATCAGCGGCGTGAAGCTGTATGCCAACTACAGTGCCCTCGACAAGTCCGACAATGACTTCAAGACCTCACAACGGGTGATCCTCGGTACGTCGTTCTCGTTCAGTAAATTGTGGATTGCCACGGAATGGCTGATCGGCAAGAACGACCCGTACATCGGCGGCAGCAGCTATACCCAGAGTTTGGCCGCCGGGGGCAGTAACCAGTGGGAGAATCAGCTGTACATGAACATCGGTTATTACTTCTAATAGGCGGCGTTGCCGATGACGCCATCGGGCAAGCCACCGCCCATATTTTGATCGCACAGCCGATTAATGCGGGTGGTGGCCTGTTGCCGATGAGGCCGGCAAAAAACACTATAAAAACAACAAGTGTGGAATTCTTTTCATGCGCCACCTCCCTGCGCTCACTATGCTGCGCGTCTTCGAAGAAGTCGCCCGCCACCGCAGTTTCAGCCAGGCTGCCGTGGGCCTCAATGTCACTCAGGGCGCGGTCAGCCGCCAGATCAAACAACTGGAAGACTACCTCGGTGTCGCCCTGTTCGTCCGAACGCCCCAGGGCCTGTCCCTGACTGAAGCCGGCTTCGCCCTGTCGCCACACTTGAGCGACGCCTTTGACCATATCGAACGCGCCCTGCAAGCCGTGCGCGTACCCAACCTGCGCCAGCGGCTGCGCATCGTTGCGCCACCGACCTGGGCCACACGCTGGCTGTCGGCGCATTTGCGACGGTTTTGTGAGCGCTACCCGGATATCAACCTCAGCGTCACTCACCAGAGCCACCACGATAACCTCGCCGAAATCGACTGCCGGATTCGCTTCGGACTCGAAGCGGACACGCATTGCAGCAGTGAGTTATTAGTGATGGAGCGCCATATCGCCGTGGCCAGCCCGGAGTTGTTTGCCAACGGCCAACCGCCCGACCTGCGGCGTTTCCCGCTGCTGCATATCCTGCACGACGGCAAGCGCCTGGCGGTCTGGGAAAACTGGTTGGCGGCCATGGGCCGAGACGATATCGATGCGGGCCAGGGCCTGGAATTCAGCACCCTGGACCAAGTGATCCACACCGCCCTGGCGGGCGGAGGGCTGGCGGTAATTGACCGGCAGATGATCGAACGCGAACTGGCCAACGGCAGCCTGCTGCCAATCACCCCGGTAGAAGTGATCGGCCCTTACGGCTATTGGCTGGATGTGGCGGCGGACAGGCAGGGGTTATCCAAGGTTCGGTTGTTTACCCAGTGGTTGAAGGGTGTGAGCAATCCTTGATGTTGAGTCATAGCCGTTATGCGGGTAACGACTACTGGTAGTTGCACCCTGACGGCAGCGGCAAAGCAAGCCGATCACGGCAAGCAAGTGGGAGCAGGCTTGCACCTACACCCTGACCACCGCCGCCCTCTTCACACCCGGCACCGCGTGCTGATCGACCGGACTCTGCGCCTTGCATGCCTGGCTCAAGGTCAGCGCCTTGGTTTCCGGCGCCCAGGCCCAGGAGATAATTGCTCCGAACACCAGAATCGCCGCCAGAATGCCCATGGTGGGGCTCAAGCCGATCCCGGCCACGCTGACCGGCAACAGGAACGTACTGATCGCCGAGCCCAAACGACTGACCGCGGTCGCCAGGCCAATGCCGCTGGCGCGTACTTCCGTGGGGAAACTTTCCGCCGGGAACACACCCACCAGATTGCTCACCGCCGACAACACCAGTGTGAACACACCAAACGTCAGCACCATCAGCCACGCCAGGCTGCCCGGTAATACCGCGAGCAGGAACAAGGCCGCCGCGAGGATGATGAACGAGTTGATCAGGAAGCCACGGCGCGAGAACTTCACCGTGCACCAGATACCCAGCAGCGCGCCGACAATCAGCAACAGGTTGAGCAGCAACTCGGTGCCGAACCCTTGGGACAGCCCCATCTTCTGCAGGATCGACGGCAAAAACGTATAAATCGCAAAATACGGCATCACGATGCACACGAAGAACAGGCAGTTGAACGCAGTGCGCTTGCGGTATTCACGGCTGAACAACACGCCATAACCGGAACGGGTCTGTGCCGACGGCTCTTCGTCCAGCAGCACGTGCTCGCCCAGGTGTTTTTTGACAATCGCACGGGCTTCGGCAATGCGCCCACGGTTGACCAGCCAACGCGGCGATTCCGGGGTGCCGATACGGGCGATCAGGATCAACCCGGCTGGGATCGCCGAAGATGCCAGCATCCAACGCCAGGCGTCGTCGCCCAGGTTGAGCATGGCCGTGCCGACAAAGGTGGCGGCGACATAACCGAACGTCCAGATCACACTGAACGAGCCGAGCAGCACACCGCGATGTTTCTTCGGTGAGAACTCGGCAAGCATGGCGTGGCCGACACTGAAATCGCCGCCCAGGCCGATGCCGATCAAGATGCGACACAGCAACAGGCCCATGGCCGTTTCGGCATAGAACTGCATAACCGACGCTACGGTGATCAGGACGAAGCTGACCAGAAAGATTTTCTGCCGGCCAAGGGTGTCGGAGATCCAGCCGAAAAACAGGCTGCCCAAGAACAGACCGATCAGCGCCGACGCACCGATCAAGCCTTGCCAGAAGGCGTCGAGTTGCATCTGTGGACTGAGCAGGGTGAAAGCGATACCGATCAGGCCGAGAATATAGCCGTCGGTGAAATGCGCGCCGAAGGTCAGGCCGGCGATTTTAAGGTGAAAACGGCCGATCGGCAGGTCGTCGATTTTGACGGTTTGTACGCTCATGGTGTTCTCCATATTGTTGTTTTTGACGGAGTAACAGCCGGTGCCCATGCAGGCACCGGTTCAAATCAGAGGCTACAGGCCTCCCATCAGCAGGTATTTGATCTCCAGATAATCCTCCAGGCCGTACTTGGAACCCTCACGGCCCAGGCCCGATTCCTTGATGCCGCCAAACGGCGCGACTTCGGTGGAGATGATCCCTTCGTTGATACCGACCATGCCCGCTTCCAGTCCCTCGGCCATGCGCCACACGCGGCCGATATCGCGGCTGTAGAAGTAGGCGGACAAGCCAAACGGCGTGTCATTGGCCCGTTGCAGCACTTCGGCCTCATCCGTGAAACGGAAGCACGCGGCCACCGGGCCGAAGGTTTCTTCCTGGGCGATCAACATGTCGCCATGGGCTTCGGTGAGGATGGTCGGCTCAAAAAACGTGCCGCCCAGCGCATGCCGACGGCCGCCGCAGAGCAGCTTGGCGCCCTTCTCCAAGGCATCCCCCACATGGGCTTCGACTTTGGCCAGGGCGGCTGCGTTGATAAGCGGCCCTTGTTCAGTGTCGCCGTCCAGCGCACTGCCCACACGCATGGCGCTCACCGCGACAGCCAGCTTGCGAGTGAACGCCTCGTACACGCCGTCCTGGATATAGAAGCGGTTGACGCACACGCAGGTCTGCCCGGTGTTGCGGAACTTGGAGGCCATGGCACCTTTGACGGCGGCGTCCAGGTCAGCATCGTCGAAGACAATAAACGGTGCATTGCCACCCAGCTCCAACGAGACTTTTTTCAGGGTGTCGGCGGCCTGGCGCATCAACAGTTTGCCGGTGCGGGTGGAACCGGTGAACGACAGCTTGCGCACCACGCTGGAAGCCTGCAGCGCGCCACCGATGGCCACGGCATCGCCGGAGACAATATTGAAGACACCGGCCGGAATGCCTGCCTGCTCAGCCAGTACCGCCAGGGCGAACGCCGACAGCGGCGTCTCTTCCGACGGTTTGAGGATCAAGGTGCAACCGGCAGCCAATGCCGGCCCGACCTTACGGGTGACCATGGCCAGGGGGAAGTTCCACGGCGTGATCGCCGCCACTACACCAATCGCTTCCTTGGTCACAAGAATACGTGCATCGGCCTTGTGGGTCGGGATCACGTCGCCATAGGCGCGCTTGGCTTCTTCCGCGAACCACTCCAGAAAACTCGCCGCGTAGACCACTTCGCCCATGGCTTCGGCCAGGGGTTTGCCCTGCTCCAGGCTGAGCAGGTGGGCCAGGTCTTTCTGGTTGCCGAGCATCAGCTCGCTCCAGCGCTTGAGGCGCTGACTGCGCTCCTTGGCGGTGAGCTTGCGCCAGGCCGGCAAAGCCCGGTCGGCGGCGTCGATGGCCAGTTGGGTTTCTTCGGCGGCGGCACGCTGCACATCGGCGATCAGCGCACCGGTGGCGGGGTTGAGTACCGGGTAGGTCGGGCCACCGCTGGACCATTGGCCGTCGATGTAGTTGCCAGTACGGATCAGAGGGTTCATGCCACGGCCTCGGTCAGGTTGAAACGGTCCAGGCCCGGGCGGGCCTCACGCAGAATGCGCTTGCCGGCGGTGTAGTCGTTGATCACATCACATGGGGTGTAATTGCGCTCCAGTTCATGCAGTTCTTCGGCGTCCAACTGGGTGGTGAGGGCTGCCAATGCACTGTCGAATTGCGCGGTGGTATCGGCGCCCACCAGCATCACGTCGACTCCGGGGTGGTTGGCGACCCAGGCCTGGGCGATCTGTGCGTAGGACACACCACGGGCACGGGCCACACGTTGTACCGAGTGGGCAATGTCGAACGACGCCTGGTCGCTGTACATCTGCTGGGTGAAGAAGTCGGTCTGGTTGCGCGTCGACTGCACTTCGCCCGTGAGCAAACCACGGGCCAGAGGGCTGAACACCGAGACACCCAGGCCCTGGTCGCGGCAGAACGGGATCATCTCGCGCTCTTCTTCGCGGTAGGCGCAGTTCAGTTGCAGTTGCATGTTGATCGGCTTGACCCAGCCGTTGCGCTCGCAGGCCATCAAGATCTTTGCAAGCTGCCCCGTGAGCATGGTCGACACGCCGATGTAGCGGGCCTTGCCGGAGCGCACGATGTCGTTGAGCGCGCACAGGGTTTCTTCCACCGGCGTGTTCACATCGAAGTAATGCAGCATGAACACGTCGACGTAATCCATACCCAGGCGGCTCAGGGACGCGTCGATGCTGTCCATGATGTGTTTGCGCGAGTGGCCACTGGCGTTGATGCCGCTGCGGGTGCCGTAGCCGACCTTGGTGGTGACCACGATTTCGTCACGCCGCGCCACGCGCTTGAGGATACGTCCCACCACTTCTTCGCCGACACCGGCAGAGTAGAAGTCGGCCAGGTCGATGAAGTTGACCCCATTGGCCAGGGCATGGGCGACGATCGGCTCGCTTTGCTTTTCGTCGAAAATCCACGGTTTCCAGTCCGGAGTACCCATGTTCATGGTGCCCAGGCACAGACGCGAGACTTGCAGGCCGGAGTTGCCCAAACGGATATATTGCATGGCAGTCTCCTCAGGCTTTCGGCGTGTAGAAAGGGTTGCTGATGTGGTTGACCACGTCAGCCAGTTGCGCGGTGTAGGGCGTGCCGTTCAGGGCGGCGCGGATCGCGGTGCGGCAGGCGTTGTAGTTGTTCAGGTAGACGGCATCGAGGTCATCGCAGGCCGGGTTGACCCAGTTGGCGGTGACAATCGCCCACTCGTCTTCGGCCTCGGCCGGCAGCGTGCCGTCGAGCAAGGCTTCGAGCACCGCCTTGGCGATCCCGGCCTGTGAGGCGCCCCAGGTCGCGTTGCCGTGCAGGTCGCTGCCGATGGCCGCTTTGTTGACATAGAGGGTCATGGGTTTGACCGGGATATTCGGCTGGGCGATCACCATGAACGGGCAATGACCCTGGCTGGGGGACGCCAGGCTGGTGGCAAACGCTTGGCCCGCCGGGCCATTGCGGGGGCCAATGAGAATGTTGATATGGGCAGCATTGACGCCTGGGCCTTCGAAGCCTTCGCCGATGTACAGATCAAGTGCTTTCATTTTCGCAAACGCTCGTTGTTGTTATGGGGAGCTTGTTGGCGAATTTTTAGCACTGGGCTTCGAAGCAGTCGTAACCATTAAAAGTCATGGGGGTGTGAGTTTTTCTCATGGCCCCCGTTACAGCTCGAGTTCCATCTTGATGATCTCGATGGAAACCGGGCTGTTGCCATGGCTGAACGTACCCTCGCCGACCTTGCGAAAACCGAACGCGGCATAGAACTTTTCAGCCGTGAGGGTGGCTTCCAGGTACGCGTTGGGATGGCCTGCGGTTTTAATGCGCTGCAAGGCGTCATTCAACAAGCGTGCACCAACGCCCTGCCCGGCTGCGTCACCGCGCACAAACAGCTTGCTGACTTCATGGCCGTCGATCTCGACGAAACCCAACAGGGTATCGGCGTACGCCAGCCACAGATTGCCGGCGGCAATGGACTCGCGGTAGCTCTCGGGCGAGCGACCGTCGAGCCACATGGCAATCTGCTCGGGACTGTAGTCGCCATGGCAAAGGTTTTCGACGGAGTTTTTATGCACCTCGAAGATACTTTCGGCGTCTTCGAGCATGGCGGCTCGGATCAGTATTTTTTTCATTCCCTTGAAATTCCAACGCTGCTCAATGAACCCACGCTTTATAGCCCAATAGCCCTTCGGCAGCGACCTCAGACCGCAGAGGTTGTGCGTTGACCTGTTTCACCACACACCATATAGTGTGCCCACAAACAGAACAGACCACTACATAGTGTGCAGCTTCGGTATTTTCCGACCACACTCTGCGCAGTATTTCAATGCCCTGAAGCCTGCAGCCCCCTATTTTTCGAGTACCAGGAAAGGAGAATTTCAATGCTGAGTTGGGATGAAGTCGACAACGAAGACACCGGTGCAGCGGTGATCAAGGGCGCCAACGCCGGCCACGCTACCGAAGCCAACATGGACCGCCTCGACGGCGACGGTGCCAAAGCCGCCCTCGAAGCCCGTGCCGTCACCGCCAGCGACTCCGCCGCCATCGTGCGCGCCAAGGCCGCCCTGGACAAACTCGACATTGCCGAAGGCCTCGCCGAACTCGAAGGCGCCTCCGCCCGCGTCGCCGTT